>JAFAVZ010000148.1 GCA_019242175.1 Acidobacteriota bacterium | reverse complement strand
CGGTATATCCGGACAGTTCGGTGCGGCCCGCAAGGCGCAAAGCCGCGTCTGCAGCGATCGCCGTCACACCGTTGGCGAAGAGCGCGCCGCAAAGCATAAACGCGGCGATTCGTGACTTCATGGTTCGTCCTTGAATTTTGATGAATGGAAACCGTTGCGCATCCGTGTATTCGTCATGGGTCGAGCTCGGTCAGCGATTCGATCGACGGAGTTGCCTTCGCGAGCTCGTCGCGGATCTTCGTGGCATTAGCGAGATTGCGCTTCTCGTCATCCCCCTTGATGTAGCGGAAACCCACGCTCAAAGCACCGATGATCTTCGCCGATGCGTCGTGCAGCGGCAGTTCCACGCCGTAGCGCTTGCCCGCCGCATAAACGCCAACGATGGGCGTGCCGGCGTCGACGACCTTCATGTCGTCTGCATCGCCCTTCTTGCCGATGCGGCCGAAATTCGACGCGATAATGATGTTGTCGGAGGCGTCGGGTGGCGTTACGTGCATTGCGAGCGCGATGATGTCGCGATGCCTCGCGAGCGTCGCGTCCAGGAGCTTCTGCGCGTGCGTCTTGGTCGTCGCAAGGGGCTGATAGGGATGCGGTTCGGCGAGACTTGCCGCGTTCAACGTTCTCGATGCAAGCCAGTCGCGGATGGCGATGCCTTTTTTCTCGAGCAGATTCTTGTCGACACCGTTTCGATACGGGAACACGAGGCCCAACGCGCCGATCGTCTCGCCGGCGACATCGTGCATCGCGATCTCGACCTCGAACCTCTGGCCGCCGTGCGCGACTTCGAGATTGCTCTCGCCGGTCGTGACGACGCGCATGTCGTCGTCGTCGGCGGGCTTGCCGATCCGGCCGATATTGGACGCGATGATGGGATAGGCCTTCGCGTCGGTCGTCGCCACATGCATGACGACGACGAGGACCTCGGGATGCTTCGCGAGCGTCTGATCGACGAGCTCCTGGCCGTAGCTCTTGACGAGAAGCTGTTGCGCTTGCAACGTCGACGCGAGCATCACAGCGAGCAGAGCGAGCGATGCGCGAAGCATGAACTTTTCCTCCTTCGATGTGCGACTGTTGTCGTACGGGTGGAAGCGTAAACGGAGCACCTGAAATCAATCTGACGCCACTCTGAATGTGTGTTCAGACGCCGCTCGAGGTGCAGCCTGACTGTCGGAAAGCGTCTGTTCACTCGCACTGGATGTGGAGAGCTTTGCGCCGGGACCTCCCGGCGGCATCCGCCGGAGATGACCAGCGTTTCGTGCTACGGTATGACGCTCGCTATTCATGTGGAACATGGAGGGACGGACATGCTGGCTCGCCTAAGAGTGTTGGGCCTCTTTATCAGCGTGTGCCTGGCGTCCGGCCATGCCGCGTCGACGAACGTTACCGTGTCATTCGTCGATCCGGCGACCTTCACGGACGCCGACGACACCACGAACGGCCTCCGGCCGCTCCTCGAAATCGAGGCGCACCTGCAACGCCTCGGCGAGCGGTACCTTCCGCCGCGCACCACGGTTCGGATCGACGTGCTGGACGTCCAGCTCGCAGGAAGCGTGCATCTGAGCTCAACTGGCTGGAAAGCGCGCTACATGACGGGCGACGCCGATTGGCCGCGGATTCTGGTTCGCTATACGGTTGAAACCGGCGGGCGCGCGTCTCTCCCCGTGGAGGAGACCATCGTCGATCGCAGCTATCTCCGCCGCGTCGACCGCGAATATCCCTATGCGGTGGCGCTGCCGCACGAGAAGCGCATGCTTAACGAGTGGTTCAAGGCGCGCTTCGCGGGCGCGCCCCCGATGCATTGAACGACGTCGGCGGTTGGACTCGGGCCGCGAGGCGCTCGACGCCGTCGTGCGCTTCAGAAAAAAGGGCCTCGTGCCTCGAGGCCCACACCCCGGAGGAGGCTAGCACTCAGTCGAGCTTCTTCAATTCTTCCTTGACCACGTCGGGCGTCAGCGGAATGAACACGCGCTCGTCCGCCACGACCTCCTGCCCTTCCCTGCTCAGCACGAGCTTCAGGAATTCCTTGACCTTGGGAGCCAGCGGTTTACCCGGAGCCCTGTTCACGTAGATGTACACGTAACGGCTGAACGGATACTTGTGCGCGTATACATTCTCCACCGTCGGCGCGTAACACGGGCCACCATCGGTGGGTGCGATCTTCAGGACCTTGACGTTAGGTGTGACGTTAGCAAGAAGCGCGTACGTGAGGCCGCCTGGATGAGTCGCCATGTCTTCCGCGGCAACCGTGAACGCGTGCGTGAAGCCCTTGCCTTTGACGAACTGGATGTTGTCCTTGTATTCGCCGCCCTGCATCGCCACGGCCTTGAA
>JAFAVZ010000581.1 GCA_019242175.1 Acidobacteriota bacterium | reverse complement strand
TGGTCGATCGGCGTGCTGGTCAACGAGCTGCGCGCGATGCTCGAGGGCGCGGAGCTTCCGCCGCTCCCGATCCAGTACGTCGACTACAGCGTGTGGCAGCGCCGGTGGCTGGAAGAAGAGGGGAGGCTCGAAGGGCAGCTCGCGTATTGGCAACAGCAGCTCGCCGGACTTCCCGAAAGCCTCGATCTGCCCACCGATTTCTCGCGGCCGGCGATGCAGAGCTTCGTCGGCGCGACGCGGACGTTCGCCCTCGATGCGCAACTCACCGCGCAGCTGAAACGCGTCGCCGAACGGCAGGGCGCGACGCTCTACATGGTCCTCCTCGCCGCGTTCGACGTGCTGCTCCATCGCTATTCGGGGCAGGACGATCTCTGCGTCGGCAGCCCGATCGCCAACCGCCAGTACGGCCAGACGGACAGCCTGATCGGCATGTTCGTCAACACCTTGGCGATGCGCAGCCAGCTCGCCGCCAACGACACGCTCGCCTCGTTCCTGGAGAAGGTGAAGACGACGTGCCTCGACGCGTTCGAGCATCAGGACGCGCCGTTCGAGCGCCTCGTCGAAGCCGTGCGCCCGCATCGCAATCTCGCCATCAGCCCGCTGTTTCAGGTGATGCTGATCCTGCAGAACGTCGACATGGGCCGGCCCGATGAACGCATCCGGCTCTATCCCGTCGACACCGGCATCAGCAAGTTCGACCTCACGCTCGCGTTGACCGAGACCGCCGACGGCCTGACCGCCGCGGTCGAATACAGCACGGCGCTCTACGAGCCTGCGACGGTCGACCGGATGGTCGAGCACTTCGCGGCGATCTGCCGCGCGTTCGGTGACCATGCCGACCTCCGCATCCGCGATCTCGACTTCCTCGGCGAAGGCGAGAAGCAGCGCCTCCTCTTCGACTTCAACGCGACACGCGCCGACTATCCGACGGGCGGCTGCCTGCACGAGCTGTTCACCGCAAAGGTCGCCGATCGCGCGGATGCCATTGCCGTGGTTTGCGGCGATGCGCGCCTGACGTACGGAGAGCTCGATGCGAAGAGCGCGACGCTCGCGCTCCATCTGCAGTCGCACGGCGTGCAGCCCGACCAACTCGTCGGCCTCTGTCTCGAACGCTCGTTGGACATGATCGTCGGCATGCTCGGCATCCTGCGGGCCGGCGGCGCGTACGTCCCGCTCGATCCGAACTATCCGGGCGAGCGCCTCGCGTACATGGTCCGCGACAGCCGCGCGGCGATCGTCCTCACCGAAGCATCGCTGCAAGACAAGCTGACGACGCTGTTCCCCGAAGGAACGCACGTCATCGCCCTCGACTCCGAATGGACGCAGATCGCCGAGCACGCCGCAACGTTGCAATCGGCAGGCGTCACCCTGAAGCAAAAAGTCACGCCGCGGCATCTGTCGCACGTGATCTACACCTCCGGCTCGACGGGCCAGCCGAAAGGTGTCGCGATCGAGCATCACAGCCCGGTCACGCTCGTGCACTGGGCGACCGAGGTCTACGACCGCGCCGAGTTGTCCGAGGTGCTGGCGTCGACTTCGATTTGCTTCGATCTTTCGGTGTACGAGATCTTCGTCACGCTCGCGAACGGCGGCACCATCGTCCTCGTCCCCAACGCCCTCGGGCTGGCCAGTCTCCCGCCGGCGCAAGGCATCACGCTGATCAACACTGTTCCTTCGGCCGCCGAGGAGCTGGTGCGGCTGGAGGCGATTCCTGAGTCAGTGCGGACGATCAACCTCGCCGGCGAGCCGCTCTCCCGCGTGCTCGTCGACAAGCTCTACGAGACGACGAACGTCGAGAAGGTTTACGACCTCTACGGACCGTCGGAAGACACGACGTACTCGACGTTCACGTTGCGCGTGAAAGACGCGCGCCCGACGATCGGCCGCCCGATCGCCAACACGCAGGTCTACATCCTCGATCGGCATGGCCGCGTGCAGCCGATCGGCGTGCCCGGCGAGCTGCACATCGCCGGCGACGGCCTCGCCCGCGAGTACCTGCATCG
Source organism: Acidobacteriota bacterium (assembly GCA_019242175.1). Taxonomy (GTDB): domain Bacteria; phylum Acidobacteriota; class Thermoanaerobaculia; order Gp7-AA8; family Gp7-AA8; genus JAFAVZ01. Next base: position 3,075 of record JAFAVZ010000581.1, on the reverse strand, counting down.
CCCCGAGCTGACGAGCGAGAAATTCATCGCGAATCCGTTCGAGGCCGGCACGCGCATGTACCGCACCGGCGATCTCGCCCGGTGGCTAGACGACGGCACCATCCAATACCTCGGCCGCATCGACACGCAGGTCAAGGTGCGAGGGTTCCGCATCGAGATGGGGGAGATCGAGGCCCGGCTCGCCGAGCATCCGGCGATCCAGGACGCGGCGGTCATCGCCCGCGGCGAAGGCGCGAGCAAGGAGCTCATCGCGTTCTACCGCGCCAGGGACCTGTCCGCGGAAGAGCTCCCGAAAGAGGAGCTGCGCGCTTACCTGCTGCGCACGCTGCCCGAGTACATGGTGCCGGCGGCGTTCGTCAGCCTCGTCGCGATTCCGCTCAGCCCGAACGGCAAGATCGATCGCCGCGCGCTGTCGCGCATGGATGTGACGACGACCGCAGTCGCGGGCAGCTCGTACGTGGCTCCTCGTACCGAGGCCGAACGGCGGACGGTGGCGGTTTGGGCGGAAGTGCTCGGCCGCGATCCGGAGACGATCGGCATCCACGACGACTTCTTCGAAGCGGGTGGGCACTCGTTGCTCGGAACGCGTCTCATCTCCCGCCTTCGTAGCGAATTCGATGCCGACCTACCGCTCAAAACGCTCTTCGAAAGCACGACGGTCGCGCAGTTGGCGGAAGCCATCGCCACCGCGCGCAAGAGCGACGTTCCGCCGATCGTTCCGTTCGATCGCTCCCAGTACGAGTCGCTGCCGCTCAGCTTCTCGCAGGAGCGGCTGTGGTTCATCAACCAGCTAGAGCCGAACAGTGCCGCGTACAACGTACCGGCGGCGGTCGTCATCGAGGGGGAGCTGGACGTCGACCGGTTGAAGGCCGCGTTCGATGTCGTCATCGAACGTCACGAGAACCTGCGCACCGTCTTCGTCAATCGCGACGGACGGAGCCAGCAGCAGATCCTCAATCGCGTGGAGATCGCGCTCGATCTCACCGATCTCACGCACATCGCCGATACCGACGCGCGCGCAGAAGAGGCGCAGCGTCTCTGCCGCGCCGACGTAGCCAAGCCGTTCGATCTCGCGACCGGACCGCTCGTGCGAGGCAAGGTCATCCGCCTCGGGGAGCACGAGCACCTGCTGATGCTCAACATGCATCACATCATCAGCGATGGCTGGTCGATCGGCGTCCTGATCCGCGAGCTTGGCGCGATCCTGAACGGTGCGACGCTGCCCGCGCTGCCGATCCAATACGCCGACTACGCGCTCTGGCAGCGCGAGTGGCTGGAGGGGAGCGGCGTTCTCGAACAGCAGCTCGGCTACTGGCGCACCCGCCTCGCCGGCGTGAGCGAGAGCCTGAATCTGCCGACCGATCACCCGCGGCCGAGCGTGCAGAACCCGGCCGGCGCGGATTACGCGTTCACGCTCGACGCCGAGCTGACCGCTGGCCTCGAGCGCGTTGCCGAAGAGCGCGGAGCGACGCTGTACATGGTGCTGCTGGCCGCGTTCCAAACGCTGCTGCATCGCTACAGCGGACAGGACGACATCTGCGTCGGCAGCCCGATCGCAAATCGCCAGTACGGCGAGACCGAAGCGCTGATCGGGATGTTCGTGAACACGCTGGCTCTGCGCACGCAGGTGCAGGGCGACGACGTCTTCGCCGACCTGCTCGCGCGGGTGAAGACGACCTGCCTCGAGGCTTACGAGCATCAGGATGCGCCGTTCGAAAAGGTTGTCGATGCGCTGCAACTGCGCCGCGATCTCGCCAGCACGCCGCTGTTCCAGGTCATGCTCGTCCTCCAGAACGAAGACCTCGGATTCGTGCCCGACAGCCGCATCCGCCCGTTCCCGCTGGAGAGCGGCATCAGCAAGTTCGACCTGACGCTCGACCTGATGGAGACGCCGGACGGACTCGCGGCGACGCTTCAATACCGCACGGTGCTGTTCGAACGGACGACGATCGCGCGGATGGCCGAGCACTTCGCCGCCGTCTGCCGCGCCATCGCCGCGACGCCTTCCGCGCGCGTGGGCGAGCTGGCGATGCTCGGCGATGCGGAGAAGCAGCATCTGCTCCGCGGGCTGAACGACACGCGCGTCGACTACCGCACCGACCAGTGCCTGCACGAGCTCTTCCTCGCGCAGGTCGATGCTTTCGCCGACAACGTCGCGGTCATCAGCGGTGACGAGCGCCTGACGTACCGCCAACTCCACGAACGCGCTCGTTCGCTCGCGCTGTACCTGCAGTCCGAAGGCGTGCAGCCCGACAGCCTCGTGGGCGTTTGCATGGAGCGCTCGCTGAAGATGGTGATCGCGCTCTACGGCATCCTCCTCGCCGGCGGTGCGTACGTGCCGCTCGATCCCGACTATCCGGAAGACCGGCTGCGGCACATGGTCGAGGATTGCGGCGCGACCATCGTCCTGACCCAGGAAGCGCTACGCGCCAAGCTCGCGACATTCGTGAGCGAAGACACGCGCGTGATCACGCAGTGGCCCGCGCATCTGGACGGAACGCTGGCGAAGAACGTCACGCCGAGCAACCTCGCGTACGTGATCTTCACGTCCGGCTCGACCGGCCGGCCGAAGGGCGTGATGAACGAGCACCGCGGCATCGTGAACCGCCTGCTCTGGATGCAGGACGCCTATCAACTCGACGCGACCGACGCGGTGCTGCAGAAGACGCCGTACAGCTTCGACGTCTCGGTGTGGGAGCTCTTCTGGCCGCTGTTCACCGGCGCGACGCTCGTCATGGCGAAGCCGGAAGGCCACAAGGATCCGGCCTACCTCGTCGACACGATCCAACAGCAGCAGATCACGACGCTGCACTTCGTCCCGTCGATGCTGCAGGTGTTCCTGGAGCACGACGCAGCCTCGCAATGCGCCAGCCTGAAGCGCGTCGTCTGCAGCGGCGAGGCTCTGCCCTCGGTGCTCGTGCGCCGCTTCGCCGAAAGACTGCCGCACGCGACGCTCTACAACCTCTATGGCCCGACGGAAGCGGCGGTCGACGTCACGGCGTGGACCTGCCCGAAGACCGACATCCCGAATGCGATCCCGATCGGCAAGCCGATCGCGAACACCCAGATGTACAT
>JAFAVZ010000095.1 GCA_019242175.1 Acidobacteriota bacterium | reverse complement strand
TGGGGTCACTTCGCGACCCCTGAAGATTTTTCGGCCGCGACTCTTGCCCCTCCCCGATCGCGGGCCTACATTGCTCGTCACCTCCGGTTCGGATGCTTCACGCAGCTGTCAACGGACGGGAGGGGCGCTTCGGGAGGCGATGGATCGCGAAGCGGCGACTCGGATGCTCCTTGCAGCTGTCAACGAGTCGCGACAGCGTCCTGCGATGCAAGGCTCGTCGGGACGGTCGGTCCGGATGCCCTTTGGTGGCTGTGAACGGATCGGGAACGGGCTCGCGGGACCAAAGGCCGCGAGCCTTTTTGTTTTTCCGCTATCGTTTCCGGGATGACGGCCACACGCGTTTACCTCGTCCGCCACGGCGCCACGGAAGCGTCCGCCGAGGATCGCTTCGCCGGCGCGATCGACGTGCCGCTCTCCGAAGCCGGCCGCAACCAAGCCCGCCTTCTCGGCGAACGCCTCGCCTACGAAAAGCTCTGCTCGATCTACGCGTCGCCGATGATCCGCACCGTCACGACCGCCGAGCTCATCGCTGCGCCGCAAGGCCTGGCCGTCGAGCCGATCGCCGACCTGCGCGAGATCGCGCATGGCCGGTGGGAGAACAAGACGCGCAAGGAAGTCGAGGCCGCGTTCCCCGAAGAGTACGCGCGGTATGAGACCGACCCGTATTCGTTTGCGCCCCTCGGCGGCGAGAGCGGCCTCCAGGTTTGCGCCCGAGCCCTCCCCGCCCTTCTGCGCCTAGTGGATCAGAATGCCGGCAAACGATTCCTCATCGTGTCCCACAAGGCAACGATCCGCCTGCTGCTCAGCTCCCTTCTCGGCTTCGACCCCCGCAAGTACCGCGACCGCCTCGACCAGTCCCCCGCCGCGCTGAACATCCTCGACTTCAAGGACGCCGTGAACCCGCGTCTGACGCTCTTCAACGACACGTCGCACTACGACCGGATGCCGGACGTTCCTCAGGGACGGTTGTCGAAGGTTTGGGGCGGGTAGGGCGCGCCTATCAGATTTCGAGGAAGTCGGCGGTGGCGATGAGGTTGCGCCGCCGCAACGGCTCCCTCGCGGCGTCACCGAAGGCCCAGCGTGAGGCGCGACAACGCTTGGTTTGTCATCCTGAGCCCCGCAGAGGGCGAAGGATCTCCTGATGCGGCGACCGGCACTCGTGCCGGGAGATCCTTCGCCGTCTTCGCGGCTCAGGATGACAACGCCGCGGCGGACGCCAATGCCGGTGACGATGCCGCGGCTACTGAACGCGGAACACGGCGTTCGCCAGCTGCGGATCGGCGTGCGAGTACGTCTTCAGGTTGTTGCCCTTGTCGAGGATCTGCATCCAGGCGACGTTCCACATCCCCTTCGCCGCGACCTTCGGCACGATGATCTTCGCCGTCCAGGTCGTCGCCTCGGGGCTGGTGGGGTTGAACGTGAAGTAGAGGCGCGGCGGTTGGCCGCCTTCCGTCGTCGGGCCGGCGGCCTGACCGCTGATGCTTTGCACCCCGCAAGCATCGTCGCTGACCGTGACCGTCATCGTGATGGTCGAGATCTCGGCGTTGCTCACCGTGTTCTGGTCGAGCACCGCGGTCTCCAGCGCGGGCGGCTGGTTGTCGCACGAGTCGCCGCCGACGTTCACCCGCACGTTCTGCACGGCCGGGTTGTCGACGCGCACCGTCGTCATGTTGTTCGCCTTGTCCTGCAGCTGCACCTGCTCCAGTTGCCAATCGCCGCAGTCGACGCAAACCGGCGTCGAGATCTCGCACTGCCACTGCCCGTTCAAGCCGTCGCCGCTCATGATCCGGCAGCCGAAGCCCATCCGCGCGAAATGCGCGGGGCTCTGGAACACGCCGCTGACCATGTTGACGCCCGACTTGTCATCCATCGCCTGGACGAAAACGATGTTCTTCTCTCCCGCCCGCATCGAAGGCTTCGAGAGCCAAACGGCCTTCAGCTGCGGCCCCGTCGCATCGGGCGCCGAGGAGCTGACGGTGAACGTTGCGGCGCCGAGGGCTGCGCCGCCCGCGCCGGCCGCGGTGAGGGCGACCGTGTTGCTGGCGTTATCCGCGAGGTTCAGATAGTTCACGCGCCACGTACCTTCCGGCGAGTCCTTCGCCACGAGCACGCGCGAGCTGTAGCGCGGGGAGTCGCCTTCCCGCTGCAGCGCGAATCCCTGCAAGCCGCCGCTCGGGCTGATGATCGAGCCGGAGATTGTCCGGACACCGGAGAGGTCGTCGTTTGCCACGACGACGAGCGTCGTCTCTTCGCCGTCGCGCACGTTCGTCGGGTTGAAGCCGATCGAGACGAGCTGTGGCGGCGCCGTATCCGAATTCGGATCGCGCTCCTTCGCCGGCTCGTTCTTCGGCTTGTCTTCCTGTGAATTGCTGGTCTGCGGCTGCGGCTCGGGCAGATGCGGCTGCGGCGTCTGGGGAGTCGGCATCCGCGAGTTGTTCGAGCCGTTGCCGAAGAGGTTCGCGATCGGACGGAGGACTTTCGAGACGGTCGAGTCGCCTTTCGCCACCTTCTCCGGCGCGTTTTCGTCTTCCGCCTGACCGAGCGTCGTTTCCGAACGCTCGCCGCGCCCACGGCCGCCCGCGAGATTGCCTCCCTTCGCGTCCGATTGCGTGCTCGCGTTGAGCAACTGCTGATACCGCTGTTCCCGCAGCGCCTTCGCCGCCACCACCGCCTCGGGAGTCGCTTCCAGCTCCGGCGGCGGCAACGTTCCGAGCGCGCCGGGATCGAGCTCGCTCACCGTCCCGACCTCGCCCATCCGCGCCCGACCCGACGTCGACGCAGCGCTCTCCGTCGAGGAAGCGGTGCGGCTGCGACGCGTTCCGTCGCGCAACGCGACGTCGGCGACCGAATCGCCGCTGAGGCGAACGTAGACGGCGATCGCGAAGGCGGCGCCGAGGCAGACGAAGAAGATGGGGAGGAATCCGAAGCGTTTCGTCACGATGAGCTCAGTTGAGAACGCCCGGAACGGCCAGGGTGAAGGGGTCGATGCGCGCCTGAAAGCTGTCGCCCTGCGGGGTGCGCATCAGATAGCTGCCTTGCATCGCGCCGACCGAGGTGCGCAATGGGCAGAAGCTCGTGTACTCGAAGGCATCGCCCGGCGCGAGGATCGGCGTCTCGCCGACCACTCCCGGTCCCTGCACGTGCTCGACGTTGCCGTCCGAGTCGGTGATGATCCATTCGCGGCTGATCAATTGCGCGGTCTCCGAGCCGGTGTTCGCGATGCGGATGTGATAGGCGAAGAAAAAGTAATCCGCCGTGGGCTCGCTTCTCTCTTCGACGTAAAAGGTCTCGACCTGGATACGGATTCCGCGCGTCGTGGTGTCGCTCATGAAGTTCTTTGCATTATCGCACGCGCATCCGGGCTTCTCATGACCTCGTACCACCGGGCCGCCGGAGCACGCAAAGCCCCGTGGAGCTTGGCCAACAAGCGCAAGGGGCCGTGCCCGCCTACCGGTGGCCGAGAACAGCATGCGGCTGATACGGCTCTTCGAGGAACGCCGTCTCTTCCGCATCCAGCCGGATGTCCAACGCGCCGATCGCATCCTCTAACTGCTGGAGCTTCGACGCGCCGACGATCGGCGCCGTGATGCCCGGCTTGTGGAGAACCCAGGCGAGCGCGATCTGGGCCGGCTTCACGCCGCGGCGCTTCGCCACCTCGACCACGCGGTCGACGACTTCGAAGTCGCCGGCCGAGTAGTACATGTCGTGCGCGTATTCGTCGCTCTTGGAGCGCTCCGTCTCGCCGCCCTGCTTCTCGCGCGTGCGGTTGCCGGCGAGGAAGCCGCGCGCGAGCGGGCTCCAGGGAATCACGCCGACGCCCTGGTCGATGCAGAACGGGATCATTTCCCGCTCCTCCTCGCGGTAGACGAGGTTGTAGTGCGGCTGCATCGAGACGAACCGCGTCCAGCCGTGCAGGTCGGCCGTGTATTGCATCTTCGCGAACTGCCACGCGTACATGCTCGAGGCGCCGATGTAGCGCGCCTTGCCGGCCTTCACGACGTCGTGCAACGCCTCGAGCGTCTCTTCGATCGGCGTCTCGGGATCGAAGCGGTGGATTTGATAGAGGTCGACGTATTCGACGCCGAGGCGGCGGAGAGAGCCGTCGATGGCGTCCATGATGTGCTTGCGCGAGAGTCCCCGGCCGTTCGGCCCTTTGCCGATGGCGAAGAAGCATTTCGTGGCGATGACGACTTCCTCGCGCGACGCCATCTCGCGCAACGCGCGGCCGACGACCTCTTCGCTGGCACCGATCGAGTACATGTCGGCGGTGTCGAAGAAGTTGATGCCCGCTTCGAGGGCGCGGCGGAGGAAAGGCTTCGACTCTTCTTCGTCGAGAATCCAGGGGCGCCACGACTTCGAGCCGTACGTCATGGTGCCGAGACAGAGGCGGGAGACCTTGAGACCGGACTTGCCGAGATTGACCGACTGCATGCGACGATCATATGCGATGCGCGCAGCCGCGATTGCCACCCTCGTCGCCCTCACCTGCGCCGCCGCGCCGGCGCCGCCAACGCCGCTGCCGATCACGCCCGCACCCGCCGCCGAGGAGTCGGTGATCGAGGTGCCTATCCGGGCCAGCCTGGCGCCGATCGCCGCGGAGATCGAGAAGCAGGTGCCGAAGCGGATGGAGAAAATCGACGGCTTCGAGATGGATCCGAAGAACCAGTTCGGCATCCGCTACCGAGTCACCCGCGATCCGGTCAACCTCTACATGCAAAACCTCGGGTTGCACGCGGCGACGGTCGTCCACTTCGGCATCGAAGGATGCAAGCGGGTGGTGAATCCGCTGAACGGCGCGGCGTCGATGTGGCCGTGCGTTTCGTGCGGCTGGGCCGAGACGCCGCGCGAGGCGAAGATCACGATCGACTCCCGGCTCGAATGGGACGCGCAGTGGCGCATCCGCTCGGTCACGAAGGCCCGGCCGGTGGAGTTTCCGCGCCCGTGCACCGTGACGCTGCTGAACATCGATCTTTCGGCGTGGAAGATCGGACCGATGGTCGATCAGCAGTTGCGCGACGTCGTGAAAACCATCGACCGCGACACGCCGAAGCTGACGAATTTGCGCGGGACGGCGCAACAGGTGTGGACGTCGCTCCAGACGCCGACCGAGCTCGCGCCGCGCACGTGGCTGATGTTCGAGCCGGTGGACGTCGCGCTCGCGCCACTGCGCGGGTCCGGCCAGCTGGTCACGAGCACGCTCTCGCTGCGCGCCCGGACGCGGGTGGTGGTCGGCGATCGTCCCGCGCCGGCGCCAAAGCCGTTGCCCGCGCTCCGGGTGGCAGAGCCGACCGGCGCCGGGATCCGCGTGCCACTCGACATCGAGCTTCCGTACGCCGAGGCCGGGCGGCTGCTGACGGAGCAGTTCGGGAAACGGACGTACAAGGTCGAAGGCAAAGACCTGATCGTCGACACGCTCGCCCTATCGCCCGGAACGAACGGCAAGGTCGTGCTGGAGATGGCGATCGACTATCGCGGCGGCGCGTTCCGTTCCTACCGCGGCCCTGTGGCGCTGGAAGGAACGCCGACGTTCGACTCCGCGACGAACGCGGTCGTGATCGCCGACCTCGACTACTCGCTGGAGAAGAAGGGCCGCAACCCGTTCTTCCGCATCGCCGAACGCGTCGTGCACGAGACGCTTCGGACGCGCCTCCGCCAGAACGCCCGCTTCCCGATCGGCGCGCAGATCGCGTCCGTGCGCGCGGAGGTGGAACGCGCGATGACCCGCCCCCTGGCGCCGAACGTGGCCATGCGCGGCACCGTGCAGTCGATCGCCCCGACGGCCGTGATCGCGCACAGCGCCGGGATCACGATCCGGGTGCTGGCGGCGGGTGGCGCGGCGGTGGAGGTACGGTAGCCAGCTCAGCCGTGTCATTCTGAGACGCGAAGACGGCGAAGAATCTCCTCATGCGGGCGGAAAGCGCACATGCCGGGAGATCCTTCGCTCCGCTCAGGATGACACGGGGAGCCGCACGCCGTGTCATTCTGAGCCGCGAAGACGGCGAAGAATCTCCCGATGCGGGCGGAAAGCGCACGTGCGGGGAGATCCTTCGCTCCGCTCAGGATGACACGAGGGAAGCCGCACGCCGTGTCATTCTGAGCCACGTAGATGGCGAAGAATCTCCCGATGCGGGCGGAAAGCGCACGTGCGGGGGGGATCCTTCGCTCCGCCCAGGATGACACGGGGAAGCCGCACGCCGTGTCATTCTGAGCCGCGAAGACGGCGAAGAATCTCCCGATGCGGGCGGAAAGCGCACGTGCCGGGAGATCCTTCGCTCCGCTCAGGATGACACGGGGGGTCCGCACGCCGCGTCATTCTGAGCCGCGAAGACGGCGAAGAATCTCCCGATGCGGGCGGAAAGCGCACGTGCGGGGGATCCTTCGCTAGGCTCAGGATGACACGAGGCAAGCCGCACGCCGTGTCATTCTGAGCCGCGAAGACGGCGAAGAATCTCCTCATGCGGGCGGAAAACGCACATGCCGGGAGATCCTTCGCTCCGCTCAGGATGACACGAGGGAAGCCGCACGCCGTGTCATTCTGAGCCGCGTAGACGGCGAAGAATCCGTACCTTCAGGCGCTTCGCGAGATCGGTACGGATCCTTCACAGTCTTCGCTGTTCAGGATGACACAGCGGGCGGGTCGCCTAGCCGAACACCACGAGCCGCGGCAGAACGGTCCGCGACCGGTCCAAACTCAAGCTCGGGAAGCTCCGCAGCCGGTCGCCGCCGTCGATCGCCACCACCGTGTACGTATGCGTCGGCGCGATGAAGAAGCCGTCCGGCGGCTCGTTGCCATCCGCGCCGGCAACCTCGATCCTGCCTTCGTACACCCGTCCGCGTGGCGCGTGCCACTCCGCGCGGGTCTGGTCGTTGATGATCACCAGATCATGGAATCGGGTTGCCGGCGCCGCCGCGGGGCCTGACATCTGGGCGACACCTTAACGTGACTTAAAGACGTCTCGCTGTCTAGAATTGGACATCAGCCGCTATTCGGGCAGAGCGAGGTACGCCAGCATCCGTTCCCGATGGATCCGGATCGATCGCGGATCGGGCGTATCGATGATCCCCTCGGTCCGGAAGCGCTGCATGAACGCGGTCACACGCGGCCGCGTCGTGCCGACCATCTGCGACAGCTCTTCCTGCGACACCCGTTCATCGATCCGAATGTACGGCCCCTCGGGCGTCCCGAGCTTCTGCGCCAGCTCGAACAGCGTCTTGGCCAGGCGGCGTTCGGAATCGGAGGTGACGAGGTCGAGGATGGTGACCTGGCGCTCGGCGATGCGCGTCGCGAGATGGCGCAGCAGCGCGTCGGTCAGCTCCGCGCGGCCGACTTCGACGATGAAGTCGCGGCGCTGCAGACGGCGGATCGTCGTCGGCCCGAGCGCCGAGGCGCTTTCGAGACGCTTGTCCGCGCCGGCGAAGCACGACTCGCCGAAGATGTCGCCCGAGGTGTAGATGGCGAGGAGGCAATCGCGGCCGCTCTCAGACGATAGGAACAGCTTTACCCTCCCCGACTCGACGAAGTACATCGAGTCGTCGTCATCGCCGGTCGCGTAGATCGTCTGCTGCGCGTCGAGCCGCAGGAGCGGCATCGACTCGCCGCGAAAAACGTCGCGCAGCGTTGATGGAGGATCGTTTCGGAAGGACATGCTGCCGTAGCGCGAGGATCGTAGGCGGCACGCGATCCTGCGGTCTGTTCACTATTGGACAGC
>JAFAVZ010000491.1 GCA_019242175.1 Acidobacteriota bacterium | reverse complement strand
TTCGAAGGCGAGCTCGTCGCGCCCGATCGGCTGCGCATCCCCTGGACGCAAATCGATCGCACGATCGAGCTGACGCGTTGCTCGCCCTCCGAAGCCGCGGCGTTCTTTCCGCGTCCTGCGTCGACGTATGTCTATCGCCGTCCGCCGGCGATGAACGATGGCTGGGACACCGCGAACGCCGCGGACGCAGGTCTCGACGAAGCCGTGCTCGCGCGCCTCGTGCAGCGCCTCATCGACGCCGACCCCGCAGCGCGCCGTCCGTCGCTCATCCACTCGCTGCTCGTCGCGCGTCACGGCAAGCTCGTGCTCGAGGAGTACTTCTTCGGCTTCGACCGCGACACGCTCCACGACACCCGCTCCGCCGGCAAGACGTTCGCGTCGGTGATGCTCGGCGCGACGAACGCGCTCACGCCCGAGACGCCGCTCTTCTCCGTGATGAAAGGCTCATTCGCGAACCCCGATCCGCGCAAGGAGCGGATCACGATCGGTCAGTTGCTGACGCACACCTCCGGCCTCGCCTGCGACGACAACGACGAGGAGTCGCCCGGCAACGAAGACACGATGCAAAGCCAGAAGGCGCAACCGGACTGGGTTCGCTACGCGCTCGACCTCCCGATGGCGCACGATCCCGGCTCGCGCTACGCGTACTGCTCGGCGGGTATCCACCTCGTCGGCGCCGCGCTTTCCGTCGCGACGAAGACCTGGCTGCCGGAGCTCTTCGATCGCACCATCGCCCGCCCGCTGGAGTTCGGCCCGTACGCGTGGAATCTGATGCCGAACGGCGAGGGCTATCAAGGCGGCGGAGCGTTCCTCCGCCCCCGCGATCTGCTCAAGGTCGGGCAGACGTACCTCGACGGCGGCGTCTGGCGCGGCCGGCGCGTGGTGTCCGAGGATTGGGTGGAGCGGTCGACGGCGAAACAGATCGCGATCACGCCCACGACGACCGGCCTGTCGCCCGAGGCGTTCTCCAACTCGTACAACGAAGCCGACGACGGCTTCGCCTGGCACCTCTATCAGCTGAAGTCCGGCGACCGCACGTTCGCCGAATACGAAGCGGCGGGCAACGGTGGACAACTCTTGATGGTGGTGCCCGAACGTGACCTCGTAGTGGTGATCACCGCCGGCCTTTACGGGCAGGGTGGGATCTGGAACCGCTTCCGCCACCAGATCGTGGCGGGGGAGATTCTGCCCGCGACGCGGTGATCGTTCGATTTGACGAACGATTTTCGGCGGCCAGAATGGGGCGCATGTCCGCCGAAGAAGACGACGTCCGCAGCGTGCTGCGGCACTACCCGCAGATCTACATCGCCTGCCACGTGGACCACGTGCGCGCGGCCTCGACCGAGTGGCAGCTCTCCGCGCACGACTCGTCGATCCTCTCTCATCTCGACGCCGCGCACGCCACCAGCCCGCGCGCGCTCGCGCAGCATCTCGCCGTCCAACCCTCCACCCTCTCCGCCTCCATCGCCCGCCTCGAATCCCTCGGATACATCACGAGCACGCCGTCTGCGGGTGACAAACGCCGCCGCGAGCTGCTGCTCACGGAACGCGGCGAAGAGGCGATGGCGGCCACTTCGGTGCTCGATTGCGAACGCGTCCGGGAACTGCTCGCGACGCTGTCGAAGGAGGAGCGCATCGCCGCCGTGCACGGCCTCGCGCTGCTCGCCCGCGCCGCACTTTCGTTGAAGGAGAAGCCATGAGAATCGTCCTGATCGTTCTCGCCGTGCTCGTCGGACTCATCGCGCTGATGGCGATCATCGGCGCGCTGCTGCCACGCCATCACGAGGCATCGCGTTCGACGACGCTGCGCCGGTCGCCGCTCGACGTCTACGCGATCGTCTCCGATGTCGAGAAGGCGCCGACTTGGCGTCCGGACGTGCAACGCATCGAGATGCTCGGCCCCGATCGGTACCGCGAGCACGGCCCCCACGGCGCGGTGACGTACGACATCGTGTCGCGCATCCCGGGTCACGAATTCACCACGCGCATCGCCGACCAGAACCTCGGCTACTCCGGCTCGTGGACATACACATTCGCGCCGACCGCCGAAGGCACCCAGCTGACGATCACCGAACGCGGCGACGTCTCGAACGTGCTGTTCCGCTTCCTGTCCCGCTTCGTGTTCGGATACACGAAGTCGATGGAGGCGTACCTCGAGGCGCTGGGAAGGTTTCTTCGATAGCGTAGTTATACTCGTGGTATGAAGACCGCGGTTTCCATCCCCGACGACGTGTTCGAGAAAGTGGAACGTTTGGCGCGTCGCTCCAAGCGTTCGCGCAGTGACGTTTTCAGCGCTGCGCTCCGTGAATATGTCGCGCGACATTCGCCGGATGAAATCACCGACGCCATCAACGAAGCGTTGGAAGAGACTGGCGACCAGGACGCGGGATTCGTGACCGAAGCATCGCGGCGCGTCCTGGAGAAAGTCGAGTGGTGATTTCGCAGGGCGAAGTCTGGTGGGCGGATCTGCCGGAGCCGGTTGGTTCCGGCCCCGGATTTCGTCGTCCCGTCATCGTCATTCAAGGGGACGCATTCAATCGGAGCCGGATCGCCACCGTTGTTTGTGTGCCATTGACGTCGAACATTCGCTGGGCAGAAGTTCCAGGGAACGTGTTCTTGCCGTCCGGAGCTACACGCCTATCGCTGGATTCAGTGGCGAATGCGTCGCAAGTTGTGACGCTCGACCGCGAACTGCTGACCGAACGCGTCGGCAAGCTCTCCGCCGCGAAACTCCAGCTCGTCCTCTCTGCGCTGGACGCAGTCCTCGGTCGCTAACGCTACTTCCGCGTGTAAACGTACTCGTCCACCACCGCCCACCCGCCGTCCGTCAGTTTCTCCTCGTTCAGGATTCGGTACTCGCGGTCGGAGCGTTTCTCCACGGTCTGGCGCAGCGTCACGCGTTCGCCGACGATCTCCACATCCTCGGCGAGGAGCACGAGGCGGCCATTCTTCCAACCGTTGCCGACGGCGCGGACCACGTTGCCGGTCTTGTCGACGCCGAGCGCGATCCATTGTTTGCTCACGGGATTGAACGTCAGCAGGCCGAAGTCGGCCACCTTCCCCTGATACGAATCCTCGGTCTTCAGCCACGTGCCGTCGATCGCGAACGCGGTCACGGACTCGCCGTGTTCCTCGCGGTTTCCGTCCGCGAAGACGCGGGAGAGGATGTGCCAGCGGCCGACCATCCACTTCACCTCGTCGAGCTCCTTCGGCGCGGCGGAGAGCGCCTTCGCCAGCTCCAGGTCGGCGGCGATGCGTCGGCCGACGCGGTCGTAGAGCGTCGAGACCTTCGGCGTCTCGGCGAGCGAGAGGCCGGCGATGGCGAGCGTCGCGAGCACGATCGACTTCTTCATGCGCAGACCTACGACTCGCGAGGATGCGCGGATTTACAGCAGCTCTTTGAGCCGCGCGTAGCCGCTGCGGCTGACGGGCAGGCGCGTGCCGTCGCGCAGGATCGCCACGCGGCTGTCCTTCGCGTAAAGCTCCACCTTCTCGATCCGTTCGATGTTGAGGATGTAGGAGCGGTGGATGCGCACGAAGCGGTCGGCTTCGAGCTCGCGTTCAAGATCGCCGAGCGTTTGTTGTTTGCGCAGCTTCTGGCCGGCGGTGACGATGACGACCGCATCGTCAGCGGCCTCGATGTAGTCCACGCGCGCAACGGGCACGACCTGGATCGAGCCATCGTCTTTGCGCAGCGCGATGCGTTGCAGCGGCTTCTGGCGCAGCGTCGCGGCGAGGCCGGCGACCGGCGTGCGCTCGTGTCCGAGCTGCCGCCGAACCCGTTCCAGCACCGCCCGCAGACGTTCCTCGGAGAAGGGCTTCAGCAGGTAATCGAGCGCATGGACTTCGAACGCGCGCAACGCGTACTCATCGTGCGCCGTCACGAACACGACGATGGGCGAACGGTCGAGCAATTCCAGCACTTCGAAGCCGTCGAGCTTCGGCATCTGGATGTCGAGGAGGAGGAGATCGGGATCATGCTCGGCGACGGCTTTCACCGCCTCGAACCCGTTCGCGCACTCCGCCACGATCTCCACGTCCTCCTCGGCGCCGAGGTACTCGCGCAGCAGCGCGCGGCCCAACGACTCGTCGTCGACGATCACGGTCCGGATCATCGGGGCAGCTCGATCTCGACCCGGAAGCGGCCTTCCGTCTCGGCCGCGCGCAACGCAGCACGCCCTTCCGAAACGGTTTGCAGGCGTCCGCGCGCATTCTGCAGGCCGATGCCCTCGCCGCGTTGGTCGACGCGATCGGGATCGGCGGGATTCTCGATGAGGATGCGCAGCATGCCGTCTTGCAGCGTCGCGCGGATGTCGATCGTGCCGCCTTCGACCATCGACGCGACGCCGTGTCGCACGGCATTCTCCACCAACGGCTGGAGCAGCAGCGGCGGAACCGAGCATTGCGCCGCCGTTTCCTCCACCTCGACGTGGATGCCGAGGCGGTCGCCGAAACGGACTTTCTCGATGGCCAGGTAGCGAGTCACGAGATCGATCTCTTCCGCGAGCGTGATCCGTTCCTGCGCGCCGAGGCGAAGGATGAGGCGGAAGAAGTCGGCGAGATGCTGGGCCATTTCACGCGCATCGAGCGGACGCGATCCGCAGAGCGATGCGACGGCATTGAGGCTGTTGAAGAGAAAGTGCGGATCGACCTGCGCCTTGAACGCGCGGAGCTCGGCCTCGCGGGCGAGCACGCGGTAGCGCAACGCGGCCGCTTCCGCCTCGCGCGACGCATCGAGCTCGAGCACGAGGTATTGCACGAGCACCGTCGACAGATAGAGAAGGATGCCGAGGCCGAAGAGGAGCGTGAAGTCGGCGTCGATCGGTTGAGCGAGCATCCCGATCCACGAGCGCCATGTGAGGATCCAGATCCCGCTCGTCGCGATCGCCGAGCCGCCGACGGCCGTCGCGATCGAGGCGCGGCTCGACGTCGCGAGCGGCATCGCCCGGCAGAGGAAGCGCGACGCGAGGCCGATCACGCCGAGGAGCAGCGACGGAGGGAGCGCGGCGACGATGGCGATGCCGATCGGCGTGTGCCGCGTCCAGAGCAGAAACGCGGAGCTCGCCAGAGCCGCCGCCGCGACGGCGCCGATTCCGTACAACGCGAGCTGGCCGCGCTTCACGACTCCACCTCTTTCGGATTGCGCACTTCGATGCCGCCCATGATCGCGACGCCGCGAACGAGGAGGCGCGGACCATCCGTCACGTTGGTGCGCACGCGGTTCTCGATGCCGCCCAGAAGCGGCGTGCCTTCGACTTCGACGCGCCAGGTGCGCGGGACGATGATCTCGATGCCGCCCCAGAAGCTGAGCGCGCCGATGACCGCGTCGCCTTGCAGCTTCGCGTTCACGAGGTTGATCTCACAGCCGCCCATCACCGCGACGGCGTCGCCGCCGACGAAGTTCTCCGAGGCGATCGACCGCACGGAGCCGCCCATCCAGGCGAAGGCACGGAACGCGCCGCTGCCGACGATGTCCTTCGCCGAAGGCCGCAGCGTTTGGAGCACCAGCGCCAGCCCGCCGGCGGTGATCAGGAGCGGCCAGAGACCGAGGATCTCGCTGAGGCGAAAGTGGGGAAGGAACGGCACGCGGGGCAGGAGCGCGATGCCGAGCACCGCGTAGATCGTCGCCGCGATCCACCGGCGCTCGGGCAAATGCGCGATGCCGAACGCGATGAGGAGCAGCGGCCACCAGCGGATGTATTCGCGGGCGTCGACCCGGCCCATGCGATCGAGCCAGAAGAGGAAGCCGACGATCAGCAGGGAGACGCCGACGACCAGGCGTCCCCACGGTTGCTCACGATTGGTTCGATTGGTCGCGGCCATGGCACGTCCTCCATCCTTCGAAACAAACGCGGGTGATCGTCGTCGCGCCGAGGGCGATGAGCAGGAGCGGCCACGAGGAGCTGAAGCTCATGCCGCCCCAGTGAGAGACCGAAGCCTGGCACCAGACGCCGACGAGGATCGTCGAGATGCCCGACCACACGTGCCGACTGCTCACCAGCTTCGAGATGCCCCACGCGACGAGAAAGAGCGGCCACCACTCGCGCAGGCCGACGACGTGGAAGCGGTCGAGCATGAAGCCGGTGCCGACCAGGATCATGAACACGCCCCAGAAGAGCGAGTCGCTGTCGATGCGCTTCTTCATGACTGTTTCACCTCCATGCCCGACATCAGTACGAGGCCGGTGATCGTGACCCGCCGGCCGCCTTTCGCGGGGCCGGTCTTCGTATCGCAGCCGCCCATGATCGGAACGACGTCCGACACGACTTCCCAGCCCGCCGGCACGCGCATCTCGATGCCGCCCCAGAGCGCGAAGACTTCGATGCGGATGTCTTCCGTCGGCGCGTCGCTTTCCAGCAGCGTGATCTCGGCGCCGCCGAGCGAGGCGACGATGCGCCGTCCGTCGAGGTCCGCGGGGCGACGCGCCAGCTTGCGATTCGTGGCCACGGCGGTGATCGTGGTGCCGCAGTTGTCGTTGGAAGGCGCGACGCTGATCGCGCGCAGCACGATGCTCACGCCGAACGCGATGAGCGCGATGGGCCAGAGGTCGAAGATCGAGACGCGCACCCAGCGCGCCGTCGTGGCCAGGAGCAGCGCGCCGACCGTGCCGGCGATGCCCGCCAGGATCCGGCTCTCGTTCCAGAGCAGGACGCCGAGGCCGATGAGGCCGACCGGCCAGTAACGCAGGACGCGGTCGGCGTCGGGGACGCCGAGGTTGTCGAGCGTGAGGAGGATGCCGAGGAGGGTGAAGAAGATGCCGATGACGAGCTTGATGCGGCTGGCGACCATCGGCGGCTGAGCGTTCGTGAATTGCGTTTCCATGGTGATGTTGCCTCCGTCCGCGAGCAAGTTACGGCGAGGGCTCGGCGGTGTCTCGGGGGCGCCGGTGAACGGCGGTTGGGGGCCGGTGAATGACGGTCGGCACGGCCGACGGCGTTCCTTGCCCCAGCCTCGGCAACCGGTCTCGCAGGAACGCTCCTCGGTGTCCCGCGGGACATGTTGATCCTCACGGTGCTCCTCGCGACGCTCGACGAGACCGCGAGCTCGACCCGACGTGGATTACGAGCTGCGGCCGGCGCCTCTCGAGGAGGTATGCGAGGGATCCGCACCCGTGCGCGGCGGTATCCGACGGTGTCATCCTGAGCCGCGCAGACGGCGAAGGATCTCCCGGCACGTGCGCTCAGCGCCTGCATCAGGAGATCTTTCGCGCTCTGCGGCGCTTGAGATGACACGGGTGCCCGGCGGCAACCGTCATCTTCTCGTAGGCGTGGTGTACTGGCCGCTTGTCTCCTGAGGCGCGCAGACGAGGCTACGAGTCGGTCATCCTGTTTCTCCACTATTACCGCGCCGTGCCGGCATCCGATCGCGTGTCCCGGGCCGCCGCCGCTTCATCCGGAATAGACGGTTCCCTCTTCGACGAAGCAGAGCGGGTTGCCCCACGGATCGAGCGCGTAGAACGAACGCTCGCCCCACGGACGCACCACGATGCCGCCGCCCGGCGCGTCGTGCACGTTTTCCTGCGACAGGCAGCCGAGCTCCTTCGCCCGTTCGAACGCCGGCTCGAGCTCGCGCAGCGTGAAGTAGAGCGCTTTCGCGGCCACGTGCGGCTTGCCGACCGAGGAGACGTCGATCACGCTGAGGTTCACCGGGCCGCAGTCGAAGTAGCAGCGTGCGCCGGGCTGCTTCCGGCCTTCGATGCCGAGGAGCTTCGTGTAGAAACGGATGGCTTCTTCGAGATTGCCGACTTCGACGTTGAGGCGAAAGAACTGCGGGACGTCAGCGGAGGCTTGCTTCTTGGTGGGCATCGCGATCTCTCCTCTTCCTCATGGTTTTCTGAAAAACGTGGCCAGCCAGTCGTTGACCAACGCCAGGCGCTTGCGCTCGATGCGGTAGACGCGCATCCGCCCTTGCTTCTCGTGGCTCAGCAGGCCCGCGGTTTCGAGGACCTGCAGATGGCGGGTGGTGGTCTGCCACGCGTGGGCGAACATCGACGCGATGGCGCCCGCCGTCATCTCCCCGCCCGCGAAGTAGATGGCCAGCAACACACGCCGCCGCGCCGGGTGGGCGAGCGCGCTGAAGACGACCTCGTAGGCGTCGAGCCGAGCCTGCGTTTCGCGCTTGGGCATCGATGACGATATTCAGCCATGAGGCTGAATGTGCGTCAAGAGATATTCAGCGAGGAGGCTGAATGATGAGGGACGCGCCAATTGAGGTACGATGCGCAGATGGGGATGCGAGACGCGGCGGCGCGTGCAGCCGAGCTGCAGGACAGCATTCATCGCAGGCTCACCCCCGCGGAGCGACTGCGCATGGCGATGGAGATGAGCGAGCTCGCACGCTCTCTCACCCGCGCTGGCCTGCGCAATCGGAAGCCGGAGCTCACGGAAGCCGAGCTCGATGACGAACTGCTCGTCCAGCTCTACGGCATCCGGCGCGTTCGCTCGTGACCATGCAAGGTCTGCTTCCGCGTCTGGTTGCGGCGCTCGAGGCCGCCGAGGTGCCGTACATGCTCACGGGCTCGTACGCCAGCTCGCTGCATAGCATCCCCCGCGCTACCAAGGATCTCGACATCGTGGTTTTCCCAAACCGCGAACAGCTCACGCGATTTTTGACATCTCTCTCACCGGACGAGTACTACACAGATCTCGAGGATGCGCTCGAATGCCTGAAGTGGCGGCGGCAATTCAACGTGGTCGACTACGCCACGGGATGGAAGATCGATTTCATCATTCCACCCTTCGACGAGTTCAATGTCGAAGAATTCTCGCGTCGACAAACAATCGACGTTGATGGGGTGCGTCTGTCCGTCATCACGCCGGAGGATATCGTCCTGGCGAAGCTCCTCTGGGCGAAGGCAGGAGAATCGATGCGACAGATCGAAGACGCCGCTACCGTCGTTCGCATTCAGGCAGATTCGTTGAATGTTGCCTACATCGAGAGCTGGGTGCGGCGTCTCGATCTGGGACCGCAATGGGATCTCGCGCGCAAGCAATCCGGACGGACCTCGGACTGACGCCCACCCCATCACCCGAACCGCACCACCATCACCACTCCCGCGTAGTCGCTCGCCTGCGCGGTCTCCACGATCGCGAGCTCGGCGGTCGCGGGCGAGACGCCGCCCACGCCGGCGCCGATCAGCGGGAAAGCCACCGACGCGAAGCCGGCGGCGCTTGCGGCTGCGAGCGCGTTTTGCGTGCCGAGCCGGATGGCGCGTTCAGACGAACGCCAGGTGAGGTCGAGCGCGGCGACGTGGATGATGCCGCGGAAGGGGAGGCGACCGGCGGTGGTGATCGCGGCGCGTCCGAGGGGCAGCGGTCCGATGCGGGCGAGCTCGCGGAACGGCGCGTAGCCGCCACGTCGTTTGATCGCGCCGGACACGCCGTGCGGCAGCAGCAGCCACCACGGGATGATGTTCCGATTCCACGGATTCACGATCGCCTCGACCGGCTGGTCGAGCAGGTCGCCGGTCACGATGCGCACGTCGGCCACGGCGCCATCTTACGCACCG
>JAFAVZ010000052.1 GCA_019242175.1 Acidobacteriota bacterium | reverse complement strand
CGCTCAATCAGCGTGATTGGTCGCTCGACGTCGACGCGGTCGCGGCGTCGATGCGGCCGAACACCCGCGTTATCGTCACCAACTTTCCTCACAGTCCGACCGGGGCGCAGATCAGCGGCGATCAGCTGGCGCGACTCGTCTCGATCGCCGAGCTGCACGGCGCGCATCTCTTCTCGGATGAGGTGTACCGTTTCCTCGAGCATTCCTCCCCGCCGTTGCCGGCTGCCGCCGAGCTGTCGGAGCGCGCGCTCAGCCTTGGCGTGATGTCGAAAGCGTTCGGCCTGGCGGGCGCACGCATCGGATGGCTCGCGACCCGCGATCGCGCACTGCGCGCGCGGATTGCCGCGTTGAAGGACTACACCACGATCTGCAATGCCGCGCCGAGCGAGATCCTGTCGTTGATCGCCCTGCGTCGCCGCGAGAGCATCGTGGCGGACATCAAGGCGATCATCGCGTCGAACCTGCAACTGCTCGATGCGTTCTTCCGTCGGCACGATGCGCAGTTTCGGTGGGTGCGTCCGAAGGCGGGAAGCGTGTGCTTCCCGGAGTATCTCGCCGGCAGCGTCGACGACTTCGCGGCGCGGCTGGTCGAACGAGAAGGCGTCTTGCTCCTGCCGGCCTCGCAGTTCGGGTACTCCGGCAATCACTTTCGCCTCGGCTACGGGCGTCGCGACATGCCCGCCGCACTGGAGCGCCTCGAGCGCTTCACATCGCCCGCGTCGTGACGCGCGACTCCGGCGGAACAGGCCAGGGATTGCACGTCTCTTGCTTCGCCGAGACCGCATGCGGTAGCCGACGGCGAACGGGAAGTTCGAAGCGCCGCGAAGGAGCACCAACAGGAGACAGCAATGGAAGCTCGAAAGAACAGCGACGCCGCGAACATTCCGCCGCGCGCCCCGGGGGAGATCGTCAGCGCCGCCGCTGTCGTGGATGCGCGCCGGGCCGTCAAGGCGAAGCACATCGTCTCGACGCCAAGCTCGATCGGCGACGCGTTCGCCGTCGCGCGGGCGTGGGTGACGCGCATTCCCGATTATGAGATCGTGAACGAGAACGCGAACGAGCTCATCGCGTGGAAGACGAGCGGCGGATCGAAGCTGCGCCACGCGGGCTCGGTGAACCTGCGCGCGGGCAGCGACGGCAGAACCGAAGCTCGCATCGAGCTCGACTACGAGCCGGCGGATGTCGCGTTCGGGGTTCTCTTCGACGATCTGACGCGCGCGCTTCTCAAGGCCGACTGAGGATGTTGCCGCGGCGAGCCGTCCTCCGCTCGCCGCAGATCAGCTGCTGATCCCGCCCTCGGCTCGATCCGATGACCGCCGGCCGTACTGGCGGCGATCGACGATCGGCGTCACGCCCGGCTCCGTGCTGTCGCCCGTCTGGACTTCGAAAAGTCTGAACGCCGGCCGATCCGGATAATTGTGCTTCAGCACCGCGTGCGCGACGTTGAACACCGGGATGCCCGTCTGCGTCTTCCCTTCCGGCGCGCCCTTGTGCGCGTGACCGTGAAAGACCGCCGTCACCTGAAAGCGTGACAACGGATCCTCGAGCCGGCTCGATCCCAGGAAGGGAAAGATCTCGAGCGGCTCTCCTTCGACGGTCTCACGAATCGGCGCATAGTGCATGAGGACGATGCGATGCTGGCTTTCCAGACGCGCCAGCGCCGCCTCGAGCTTCAGCGCTTCCTCGACCGCTTCGTGCACGAACGCCTTGATGATCTTCTCACCCCACGGCCCGAGCGCGCCGCGGCCGAAGCCGCCGCAAAAGCCGCGAATCCCCGCGAACCCGACCCCGCGAAACTCCCAGGTATCGCCGTCCAGCATGTGCACGCCCACGTCGCCGAAAATGCGCGCGAGCTCGTCCTGCTGATCGCTCTCGAAGTCGTGATTGCCCAGCACCGCCACGACGGGGATCTTCACCTGCGCCAGATCCTTCGCCAAAACGCGTGCTTCCTCGGGCGCCCCGTAATCGGTGAGGTCGCCGCCGAGCAGCAGCACGTCCGCCGCCTCAGCGATCTCGCTGAAGAGCGGCGCCATGGCGCCGGCCGAAGTCTTCGAGTAGTGGATGTCGCTCAGCGCGGCGATGCGCACGACCCCATTCGTGGGCTTGATCATGCGGCCCGCATACTGAACGTTTTGGGCCATAGTTTTGCAATCGAGCCCGCCATGGCCTACCAATCCACCTTCGATGACCCCGGCAAGGATACCAACGCGTTTTACCGGCGGACTCTGCATGTCCTGAGCGACGCGCGCGTCCCCTTCCTGGTCGGCGGCTCGCACGCCCTGCTGAACTACACGGGCATCGTCCGGGAAACGAAGGACTTCGACCTGTTCGTCAAGCAGGATGACCTCGAAGCGGCGCTCGAGGCACTCCGGGAAGCAGGCTATCGCACCGAAGTCACGTTCCCGCACTGGCTGGCCAAAGCGAAGCAGGGCGCCGATACGGTCGACCTCGTCTTCGCCTCGGGCAACGGCATCTGCCGCGTCGACGACATGTGGTTCTCCAACGCGTTCGAGGCCGACGTCCTCGGGATGCCGGTCAAGATCGCGCCGGTCGAAGAGCTGCTGTGGCAGAAAGCCTTCGTCATGGAGCGGGAGCGCTATGACGGTGCGGACGTCGCGCACATCCTGCGCTCATGCGCCGAGACGCTCGACTGGGACCGCGTGATGCTGCGGTTCGAGCCGTACTGGCAGCTGCTGCTGTCCTACCTGGTGCTCTTCGGCTTCATCTATCCATCCGAACGGCACCGCGTCCCGGCCCGCGTGATGGACGAGCTCACGACGCGACTGAGAACGGAGCGCGACGCCCCGCCGACCGAAGAACGGGTGTGTCGCGGCACGCTGACGTCGCGCGGCCAGTACCTCGTCGACATCGGCCGTTACGGCTACGAGGACGCGCGCCTCAGCCCGCGCGGCAACATGTCGGCGGAAGATCTCGTCTACTGGACCTGGGCGATCGACAACATCCACTGATCGCGAAAACACGGCGCCGGCGACGCTACCGTGCGTCGCCGGTCGGCCGATTTCACGTTTGCTACTGGCGACAGAACGGGCACGCCGGCAGCTGCTCGCCACGACGCTCGGCGGCGATGGCGCGCGCACGCTGAAGCAGCATCGCGGGCGCTTCGGGTTCCACCATGCGCTCGCGCAGCCCGCCGTGCGACGGTGCCAGCGCCGTCACGCGCGCCGAGCCGTAGCGGGCGTTGATCGCCTGCGCGGCGGCGGCGGCGAGCACCCCGCTGCCGATCGCGTTCGGATGCACGCCGTCGAGCGACGTGTACAGGCCGTACGGGAACTGCGACGCCAACTGCGACACCACGCTGTAGGTCGCCGGCTTGAGATCCGCGCGCTCGTACAAGGCGCCGAGTGAGAAGTACGCATAGCCACGATCGCTCGCCTGCTGCCGAATGTGATCGTCGATCTGACCCAGCATGCCGTTGAGGACCGTGATGTCGCCCGGCGTGAGGATCAGATCCGGCTGGCCCGGCCGATCGTCGCAGCTATAGACGACGTTCGGCTGTCCCTGCGCCGCGGCCTGCGCGCCCACGAAGACCATGTTCAGCGAGAGCACCGACACGTTGATGTAGTTCGGGCTCGTCGCGCAGTTCGGGCTGACGTCGACGTGCAGCGCCGCGAACTCGTCGCGGTCCGCCCAGATCTCGTCGGCGCGGCGGAGCGCGGCGAGATTCGTCGCTTCGCGCGGCAGGCCGACCAGCACCGCCTTCGTTCCGGCGACGCCAAGCGCGTTGAGCAGCGCGTCGTACGGCGCGATGAAGAATGGAACCGGAACCACCGTGACACCCGGCAGCACGAGCCCCGACGTGCCGTTGAGGACTTCGTTGCCACCCAGCTCGACGGAAACCAGCGTCGGATTCTGTGAGAGCGCGGCGGTGAGCTGCGTCGTCCCCGGCGGCAGCACGCGGGAATACCAGGGATACTTGGTCGCGACGGCTTCAGGAGTGGTCGTGACCGCGTCGGCGGCAATCGCCGCGGCCAAAGCGACGTTCTGCGTCGGCAGGGTGACGCCCGCCGCGTTCGGCGCGCACGTGGTGCTGCCCGCGAAGGACTCTCCGCTCAACCGCTTACCCGCTCCGAGCGGCGCGACGAGCGGCGACGTGCAGCCCGGCGACTGAATCAGCGGCAGCGAGATCGAGTTCAATGAGCCGAAGGCGAGAAGCTCCGGCCAGGAGGTGAGCTGCGAACCGGCGTAGACGCCGTTGGATGCCCACCCCATGCTGACGCTCGTACCGATCGCCACGAGCTTCTCGGTACGCGCCGCGGCGCGCGTCAGATCCGACGCGGTGGCGGCGGGCTGGCTGGGAGCGGACGGTGTCGCGGAGTCGGAGCATGCGACGAGGGCAGCAGCGGCAACGATCGAGACGGCAAATGCCTTGGGGCTCATCCTGCCTCCTGGGTGGTTGGGTGTTTTTCGCGGCGGGAACCTGCCTGTGGCGAGGTTAAGGCCCTATACGTCAGTCGACGTAGTAGCTGTCAGGAATGACGCAGCGACGCTCAAACCCCGCGCCGCGCCGGACTGTCAGACGGAGCATCCACTCCTCCCTTTCCGCTCCCATGCTGTCACTCCTCAGAACTCCGCGGCGCTGGCTGGCGCTCGCGCTCCTGCCGGTCGGCGCGTCCGCGCAGACCGAACGGCACACACTCGCCGGCGATCGCATTGCCGTGTACAACCTGGCCGGCAAACTCCGCGTCCAGGG
>JAFAVZ010000282.1 GCA_019242175.1 Acidobacteriota bacterium | reverse complement strand
AGGCGCGGAAGACGTCGAAGACCACGACTTCCAGATACGGAGGCACGACGAGCGTCTCGTTCGTCGCTATCCCATCAGCTGCGATGCCGGCGAAGAGAAACGCGAATGCAATCTGGTTCCACACATGCGCTCAGCGGCTGTCCGAGGGTTGATGCAGGCGGACGAGCTGGGTCGTGATGCGATCGACGGCGTCCTGCGACCGCCGCACGTCTTGGCGCAGGTTCTCAACCGATTTCTCCAACGTGGCGATCTGATCTTTCAGCGAATTCGCTCGCCGGTCAGCCTGCTGGAGGTACTGCGCGGACGCAGACACCTGGTCGGCGAAGGTGCGGTTGAGGAGGCCGACGCTGCACACCACGGCGAACGATTTCGACCACTCCGAGGCTTGCGCAGCGTAGACATTCCTCCGCCCGAACGCCGCGTCGACGTTGCGGAGGCAGCTGACGGAAACCTGATGCGCCTGGATGTACTGCAGCGTCTCGGTGTTGTGCAGCGCAAGCTCACTCCGGAGACCGAGAAGCCTGTCTCTGGCGTCGCTCAGGGCTCGCGTCTGCGTCGCGAGCCGGCGCGCGACCGTCGCCGACTGCGCCTCGAGAAGCGACAGCTGTTCCTGCTGACGACGCTTTTCCTCCCCTTCCCCGCAGGCGAGGAGAGAAGCGGCGAGCAGCGCCGCAACGGCATGACACACGATCTTCATGACGCTCCCCGCGTGGACGCAGAACGGAACGCAATCCTCTCGATCGACCAATGCGCGGGTGTGGGCATCGGTTCCGAGGTCGCGCGCTTGCCGCTGATCGCGTAGCGGAGCAACGTTTCGAGCGCACCGGTCGGCTTCAGTGAAGGCGCGCGCACTCCGCGCCACTCCAGGCTGCCGGGCGTCGGCAACGGCTCGTCCGTCGACAGGAGCACGTAGGTATCGAGCCCGTAAGGCGGCTCGACCACGAAGCCGTCCGGATCGCGCAGCTCGATCTCTTTCGGCGGATCGGGAATCTGCGCCGCGGCGTTGTTCGTGATGGGCAAGCGATTGCCGACCGAGTCCGTCTCTCGCAGCGGGAACAACAACGTGCTGTTGCCCGCGCTGTCGATGATGAACACGTAGTAGAAGCGCGCGAAGACCGGGCCGCCGTTCGGCCGCGCCTGAAGAACGAGTCGATACTTCTGGCCGCCGACGAGCGCGCCGTTCTGGACGAGCTTTTCATCCTTCACGCTTCGAACCACGAGCCGATACGGCGATCCCTCGGCCGAAGGCGACGCGAGGTGATGCCAGCCGTGGAGCCGACGCAGCCGCAGGAGATCGTCGCGAAGAACGAGGCCGGCTTCTTTCGCCGGCGTCCATCGGCTGCGCAACGGCATCGCGCTCTGCTCGACGTCTGCCTCCGATGCCAGCGGGCGGATCCACGCATACTCCAACGCGCCTTCCGCCCACCGCCCCACGAGGATGTAGTCGGCATTCTCCGGACCGGCGACCCGCTCGACTCCTTCCACCTCGCCGACGTCCGCTGCAATCGCCGGCGTGACCGGGAACTGCACGAAGAGCGGAGCCTCGGCAGGCAGGCTCTCGAGGGAATCGGCCATTGGTTGCCTGCGTCCGTTCGCAACGAGCTCCCACGACGCATCGCGCCAGCGCACCAGTTGCATCGGCGTCTTGCTGACGGGATCGGTGATCCAGCGGATGTGGCGATGCGCGGCCTGCTCTCCGAACCGCAATGCCGACACGAGCGGCTCGCCCTGCATGATCGGAATCCAGACGCGGAGCCTCGGCCCTTCCGGCGGCACCCAACGCGCGAGCTCCAGCATCGTGCCGGGATCGAGTGTCCGCGCCTCCTGCCCGCGAGTCGCACGATCGGCGATCACCTCCGCTTCGGCGCGGCCGATGTCGAGCCGCGTGATCTTCAGGCGCGACTCGTCGCGCCCGCGAACGCGCAATTCCGAGCCTTCGGTCAATCCGTTCGCCCAGCCGGCGAGCAGGCTGTACTTGCCGCCTCCCAGGTCTTTGTCGATGGCGATGCGGGCCACGCGATCGCGGCGATCGACTCGTCCGCCGAACAGCGGCCGGAGACAGGCCTCCCGCGTTCCCGCCAGCACCGGCACCTGTCCGGGCATCTCATCGCGCAGAAGCGCCTGCGCGCGAAGGAACGTGTCGCTCGCAGGCTCGTCGCGATCGGCATCGCGAATGGCGCGGGCGAGGGCCCACGAAAACGCGCCGCGGATCTTGTTTCCCGCCAGCGTTTCGTAGGCGTAGTCGAAGTCCTGAGCGGCGGCGATGACGAGAGCGCCACGATCCTTCAACGACGCGCCGCCGTCGGGCTTGGCCACGTCGCGAGGATCGGCTTTGATCAGGCGCCGCGTGCGACCGCCTTCGATGCCGCCCCGCGTGCCCGAGGCGCTGTGACAGGAGTCGAGGATCACCGTCAGCTGGGCATTGCGATCGAGGATGGTGTCGAGCGCAATGCGCAGTTCTTTGTC
>JAFAVZ010000229.1 GCA_019242175.1 Acidobacteriota bacterium | reverse complement strand
TTCATAAAAGGATGGCCTCCATGGCGGGATTTGGGACCGGAATCATACCCCCACCGAAGGGATGAGGGATGAGGGATGAGGGATGAAAAAAATTGTGACGACAGCCCTCATCCCTCATCCCTCATCCCTTGTAGGGCCGCGGGTTATCATTCGTTTCCTATGTTTTTTCCCGCGTTGTCAGGGGAGCGGAGCCGCATCACTTGAAGCTTGGCCGGTACGAGGTGGTGCGGGAGCTCGGCAAGGGCGCCATGGGGATCGTGTACCTTGCCAAAGACCCGCTCATCGGGCGTCTCGTCGCACTCAAAACGATCCGCGCCAGCGCGCACGCGGATGACGATGAGACGAAGGAGTTCCAGCAGCTGTTCGTCCGTGAGGCACAAGCTGCGGGGATCCTCAACCATCCCTCGATCGTCACCGTCCACGACATCGGCCAGGACGAGGCCTCCGGCATGTCGTTCATCGCCATGGAGTACGTGGAAGGCTCGAACCTGAAGGAGATGCTCTCCCAGGGCCGCACGCTGACATACGAACAGATCGGCGACATCGTGGCCCAGATCGCCGAAGCCGTCGACTTCGCCCATTCGAAGGGCATCGTCCACCGCGACGTGAAGCCGGCGAACATCATCCTCCTCGAAGGCAACCGGGCGAAGATCACCGACTTCGGCATCGCCAAGATCGCTTCGGGAGCCGCGAACCTCACCACCACCGGCCAGTTCCTCGGCACGCCGAACTACATGGCGCCGGAGCAGATCAAAGGCGCCGCCGTCGACGGCCGCACCGACATCTTCTCCCTCGGCATCTGCCTCTACGAATGTCTGACGCGCCGCAAGCCGTTCGGCGGCGACTCGCTGACGTCGATCTCCTACAAGATCGTCCACGAGTCCTTCCCCCCGCTCGGGGAGATCAATCCGCAGATCCCCGAAGCGTTCGAGGAGATCGTCGCGCAGTGCCTGGCGAAGGATCCGGCGAAGCGTTACCAGCGCGGCAAGGATCTCGCCGCCGCGTTGCGCGCGGTGATCCGCGGCGAACGCCCGGCGCCGCGTCCCGAGCCGTTCCTCGCCGACGAGACGGTGCTGACGCGCGACACGGCCGATCGCCTGCCGACCGTCGAGATTCCGTTCCCGCAAGCGGACGACTCGCCGCAAGCGATGGGCGCCGGGACGAATCGCGTAGCGGCATCGGGCAAGCAACCGGCGGCTGCTGCGCCCGCGCCGAAATCCGGCACCGCGCCGCGCAAGCCCGGGCCAGCAGCGGCTCCGGCCGGTCCGTCGAAGGTGCGCAACACGCTGACGAACGTCCGCGCTTTGCCCCTCTGGCGCTCGCGCATCCATCCCGCGATCTTCCTCGGCATCAGCGCACTTCTCGTCGCCAGCCTCCTTGGCGCGGTCGTCACGATCCAGCGCTCGAATCCGCCGATCCCGACCGTCAACAAACAGGAAGAGGCGCGCCGCGCGCACGAGCGCCAGCTGCGCATGGAAGGCAACGAGTTGCTGCGGCAAGGCCGCGCCGCCGACGCGGCGGTGAAGTTCGAGGAACTGCGCAAGCTCGCTCCGACCTCGCCGTTCGTCGCCGGCATGTCCGAGAAGCTGAGCGCGATCCGGCAGCGTGAAGAGGTCAACAAACAGCAGCTCGCGCAGGCGCAGCAGAAGCTCGACGAGGGCATCGCCCTCTACAACGCGCGCAAGTTCGAAGAGTCGATCCCGGTCTTCGAAGCCGCGTTCCAACTGAATCCGAACAACCAGTCGGCGTCGAGCTATCTCAAGCTCGCGCAGGCCGAGGTGACGAAGGCGGATGATGCGCGGGCGAAGGCTCGGCAGCAGCGCCTCGCCCAGCAGCAGACGACGAGCGCGACGCCGACGACCACGCGCTCCGGTAATCAGCCCGGCGACGGCGCGCATCAGCAGACGCAGCCCGCGGCGAGCACGCCGGCGAAGGTCACGACGATCGTGAACTCGCCCGTCGCCGATGGCTACGTGCAGGTGAAGGTCGGCGCGACGGTGATCGTGCACGAGAACCTGTTCGAGGAGCGCCGCGGCCTCTTCCGCCGCAACCAGCCGCGCCTCGTGAACGTGACGCGCGAGGTGCCGGCGGCCAATGATGCCGAGGTGGAGATCTGGCTGATCGTGCCTTCGCAGAAGCTCAACGATCACCGCGTCCTGCACCAGCGTCTCGAGGCCGGCGGCGAGCACAAGCTCTACATCAACTACGACCCGAAGGCGAAGAGGGTCGACGTCCGGTTCGAGTGAGCGACGCGCGATACGCCATCGCCGTACGCGACGAGCTCTGGGCTCATGGAGTGCTTCTCGAGTCGCGTTTCGAGCACGGCTCCGCGATCTTCGCGAACGGCGCGATCGATGCCGTGGATGACTTCGACGCCGCGCTCGCCGAGGCTTGCGATGAGGAGATGGCCCGCCTGCGCGCGGCGGTTGCGTCGCTCGCCGACGCCCGGATCCGCGCCGTCGCACGCGCGGCGTCTGATGGCGAACGCTCCGCGACGTTGACCATCACGGTGCGCGGCGTGTCGATCGTGACGACGCCCGCCGCCGCGGCTCGCGACACGGCGATGCTCCGCGCGCTCGTCGCACGCGAGCCGGAGGAGGAGCTGCGCGAGTCGCTCCCGATCGTCTGGCGCAACGGCTCCGCCGCGGTGCTTCTGCACGAAGCTCACGGCCATCCCGCGGAGCATGTAGGGGCGGGCTTCAGCCCGTCCGGACCGGCTGAAGCCGGTCCCTACATTTGGCTCCGCGTGGAAGACATCTCGCCCCTCGGCGCGGCCAACCTTCTCGCGGGCGAACGGCCGCTCGCCATGCGGCGCGCATCCTTTCGCGACGTGCCGTTGCCGCGCATGACGACGCTCATCGCGCGGCAGGACGGGGCGCCGTTCGACGTTCCGGAACGCCACGTCGAGGTCCATCTCGTCTCCGGCGGCGCGTACGATCCGTTGACGGACGTCGTGACTGTCAACGTCTCCATCGCCAATCTCGACGGCGCGCGGCTCGCGCCGTTCACGCTTTCCACGCCGCGCGATCGCATCGTGTTGCTCGGCGCGTCGGGAGAGCCGGTGCGGTATCCGGGCGTCGTTTGCTCGCGGGAGGGACAGGAGCTCGTCGTCGGCTCGTTCGCGCCGGTGATGATCACCGCACCTCTATGAGCGTCTATCGCAAACGCGGTCGCGTCGTGCGCCACGAGAACGGTGTGCTGCTGCGCGTCGCCGAAGCCGGCGAGGCGATGGAACGCGGCGTCGCATTCGAATGCCGTCCGTTGCGCGAGCCAGTCACGCTGCCCGAGATCGACGAGCAGCGCGTCGTCGAGACCGCGCGCGCGATTCACGAGCTGCCGAACATCGAGCGCGTGCTGGTGAGTGAAGGCATCGCCGAGCACGAATACGGCGACGCGCAATGGCGAGACGCGACGCAACGCGTGCATGTCGCGATCGCAGCCCTCGGCCTGCGCGCGGTGCTCGACTTCGCGTCGTTCGACGTCGCGCCGATCGCGCGCGTGGCCGGCGTCTTCGCGAACGGCGTGCACGATGCCGCGCCGCCGGAACGCATCCGCGTGGCGCCGCACGTTGCCGCGTCGTTGATGACGTCGCTCATCGGGCTGATCGCCATCGACCAGGTCGCGCAAGGCGTCGATGGCAACGGCGATCCGATCCAGCCGATCGAGCTGACGAACGGCATGCAATGGCCGAACTGGTATCGGCCGAGTTACCGGATTCGCCCGATTTCGATGCCGTTTCACCTTCGCGCGCGGCCGTTCGGCGTGCTCGATCGCGACGCGCCGGAAGCGATTGCCCTCGTCGGGGCGCGCCGCGTTTTGCTCGAAGACGGCTCGGTGGTGCCCATCCGGCTCGACCGCGTCCACGCCGTTGGCGAGCCGGACGGTTGGTTTCCCTATGCTGCGGGCTCGTTCGGCGCGGAGATGATGCTTTAGAATCGCGGGCGGCTCTCATGGCCACTTCCATCAAACAGATCGAGTTCCTGGCGCGGGCGATCGTGAATCGGCTCGAAGACCGCGGACTCGTGGAGTTCGGCGATGCCGAGGCGGGGATCCAGGTCGTGGCCCGGACGTTGGGGGAGAGCTTCGCCGCGGTCGACGCCGTGGAGCAGGAAGCGCGCAACCGCCTCGCCCGCGCGAACGGCGACCGCGATCCATCGGACAGCGAGCTCGCAGACGAGATGCGCCGCGTCGCCGCCGAGCGCAACCTGATGTTGTAGGCGGCCGGCACGGCCGGCGGCGTTGGTTGGCCAAGCCCGCGGCAACCCTCGGCGCAAAGACGGGACTGCTGCGCGAGCGGTTGCTTGCGGCTAGAATTCGCGCTCCATGGCCATCCTCGATCAGCAACTCGAAGAGCTCGAGCGCCGCAAGCGGGAAAGCGAGCTCGGTGGCGGGCAGCAACGCATCGATCGCCAGCACAACGAAGGGAAGCTCACCGCGCGCGAGCGCGTCTCGCTCCTCTTCGATCCCGGCTCGTTCCAGGAGCTCGACCAGCTCGTCGTGCATCGCTCTACCGACTTCGGGATGGAGAAGCAGCGCGTGGCCGGCGACGGCGTCGTCACCGGCTACGGCACGATCAACGGCCGCCTCGTCTACGCCTTCGCCCAGGACTTCACCGTCTTCGGCGGCTCGCTCTCCGAAACGCAAGCCGCGAAGATCGTGAAGATCATGGATATGGCCGTGAAGAACGGCGCGCCGGTAGTTGGCCTCAACGACTCGGGCGGCGCGCGCATCCAGGAAGGCGTCGTCTCCCTCGGCGGCTATGCAGACATCTTTCTCCGCAACACGCTCGCCTCGGGCGTCGTGCCTCAGATCTCCGCGATCATGGGACCCTGCGCCGGCGGCGCGGTTTACTCGCCGGCGATCACCGACTTCATCCTGATGGTGAAGAAGACGAGCTACATGTTCGTCACCGGGCCGGACGTCATCAAGACGGTGACGCACGAGGAAGTGACGAAGGAGAAGCTCGGCGGCGCGGAGACGCACAACCAGATCTCCGGCGTCGCGCACTTCGCCGCCGACTCCGACGAAGACTGTCTGGCCACGATCCGCGAGCTGCTCGCGTACATGCCGTCGAACAACATGGAAGATCCGCCGCGCGTGCAGACGCGCGACGACATCAACCGCGAGGACCGCAACCTCGACACGTTCATCCCCGAGAATCCGAACCAGCCGTACGACATCCGGGAGCTGATCCAGACCGTCGCGGACGAGGGCCATTTCCTCGAAGTGCATCAGCAGTACGCGCGCAACCTCGTCGTCGGCTTCATCCGCCTGAACGGCTACTCGGTAGGAGTCGTGGCGAACCAGCCCGCGTTCC
Organism: Acidobacteriota bacterium; assembly: GCA_019242175.1. Taxonomy (GTDB): domain Bacteria; phylum Acidobacteriota; class Thermoanaerobaculia; order Gp7-AA8; family Gp7-AA8; genus JAFAVZ01. The sequence goes on along the minus strand of JAFAVZ010000229.1, from coordinate 3,541 downwards.
TCGCCGGCGTGCTGGACATCAATGCGTCGCGCAAAGGCGCGCGCTTCGTCCGCTTCTGCGACGCGTTCAACATCCCGCTCCTCGTCCTCGAAGACGTGCCCGGCTTCCTGCCCGGCACGGACCAGGAGCTCGGCGGCATCATCATTCATGGCGCGAAGCTGCTCTACGCGCTGGCCGAGGCGACGGTGCCGAAGATCACGGTGATCACGCGGAAGGCTTACGGCGGCGCGTACTGCGTGATGAACTCGAAGCACATCCGCGCCGACATGAACTTCGCCTACCCGACCGCGGAGATCGCTGTGATGGGAGCGGAGGGAGCGGTGAACATCCTCTACCGCGGCGCCGAGGATCGTGCGGCGAAGGTGGCCGAGTACAAGGAGAAGTTCGCGAACCCGTACATCGCCGCCGAACGCGGCTACGTGGACGAGATCATCGAGCCGCGCTTCACCCGCCGCAAACTGATCACCGCCTTCGCGATGCTCCGCAACAAACGGGACAGGAACCCGCCGAAGAAGCACGGAAACATTCCGCTGTGACTCCGCTTCGCGTCGTCAACGCGGGATTGAGGATGAAGGATTGAGGATTGAGGATGCCCCGCCCCCCTAAGAAATCCTCAATCCTCAATCCTCAATCCTCAATCCTGCTCGTCGCGCTCGCGCTCCTCGCCGCCTGCACGAAGCACGAGCCACGGCGCGCAAACGTCCTTCTCGTAACGCTGGACACCTTCCGCGCCGACCGTCTCGGCTCCGCCACGCCCAACCTTTCCGCGTTGCAGGCGCAGGGAGTGCGGTTCGAGAGTGCGGAGTCGCCGGTGCCGCTCACGTTGCCGGCGCATGCCTCGATGTTGTCGGGCGAGTTGCCGGTGCGCCATGGGTTGCGGAACAACGGGTCGGGCGTTTTTCCGCCTGATCGCCACACGCTCGCTACGGCGCTGCAGCGGGGCGGGTATCGCACCGGGGCGTTCGTCAGCGCGTTCGTGCTCGATCATCGGTTCGGGCTCGATCGCGGGTTCGACACGTATGACGACGCGATCGCGCGCGATCCGAATGCGACGTCGTCCTTCGATGCCGAGCGTCGAGGCGGCGACACGGTCGATCGTGCGCTGGCGTGGTTGCGCAGCAGCGGCGATGGGCGTCCGTTCTTCGCCTGGGTCCATCTCTACGACGCGCACGCGCCGTACGCGCCGCCGTCGCCGTTGCCGCCGACGTATGACGGCGAGATTGCGTACGTCGATGCGCAAGTCGGGCGGTTGCTCGCGGCGATCGATCGCGCGAACACGATCGTCGTCGTCATCGGCGATCACGGCGAAGCCCTCGGCGAGCACGGCGAGCTGACGCACGGCCTTCTGCTCTACGAGCCGACGCTGCACGTGCCGTGGATCGTCGCGGCGCCGGACGCGAAGGCGCGCAGCGTGCGCGAGCCGGTGAGCTCCGTCGATCTCGCGCCGACGATCGCCTCGATGGTCGGCATCGCGTTGCCCCAGAGCGATGGACGCGATCTCTCGAAATCGATCCTCGCTGGCGATGCGCCGCCGGAAGCCGACATCTACGCCGAGACCGAATACCCATCGATCTTCGGCTGGAGCGGTCTCGCCGCGATGCGGCACGGATCGATGAAGTACATCGCGTCGCCGAAGCCGGAGTTGTACGACGTCGCGCGCGACGCGGGCGAGACGCGCAACATCCTGAACGACGAGCGGCGCACGTATCGCGATCTCTCCGAGCGCCTCGACAAGCTCCGCGCCGCCGCCCCTCCCGCCCGCCCTTCCGCCCTCGACGCCGAGGCGCGGGCGAAGCTCGCGAGTTTGGGATACGTCGCGCCGCCCGCCCTGGCCACGCCGGCGAACGGGCCGCTGCCGGTGCCGGTCGAGATGGCGCCGCTCTTCCGCGCGTTCGAGGAAGCGACGTGGGCGACGAATGCCGGGCGTCTCCCGGAAGCGATTGCGATGCTGCGACCGATCGTGGCGAAGGACCCGCGCAACCCGGTCTTTCGCGCCAGCCTCGCGCGGGCGCTGCGCCAGCATGGCGATCGCGCGGCGGCGATCCAGCTCTATCAGGAAGCGGCGGCGATGAATCCCGACGATCCGGAGATCTGGTACAACCTCGCCGTCACGCTGCAGGAAGCGGGGCGGGTGAAGGAAGGGGCGATCGCGATTCAGGAGTCGCTGCGCCGCGATCCGCGCCGGCCGGAGGCGCACAACGCGCTCGGCATCGCGCACACGGCGGAGGGCAACTTTCCCGCGGCCGAGGCGGAGTTCGCGAAGGCGATCGACATCGATCCGCATGATGCGCGCGCGTTCAACAACCTGGGGAACGTGCTGCGCGGAACAGGGCGGATCGACGAAGCAGCGAACGCCTACGAACGTGCGCTCGCGCTTTCGCCGAACTACGTCGATGCGCTGAACGGGATGGGCGTGATCGAGGTGCAACGCGACCGGCCGCGCGACGCGCTGCGGCACTTCGATCGCGCGTTGCAGCTCGCGCCGAAGTTTTACGAGGCGCAACTAAATCGGGGCATCGCGCTGCAGCTGGCGGGGGAGAACGCTGCGGCCGCGCAGCAGTTCCGTGCGCTGCTCGCCGAGTTGCCCGCGGGGTCGGAGTTCGCCGAGCAACGGAAGGCCGCGACGGCGTTGCTCGGAACGCAACCGCGGCGGGCACGGCCCGCTCCGTGAGTTGGCCAAGCCTCCTCCACCGTTGTTCCGAAGTCGTTTCGGCGTCACAACCTTTCTGAGGCTGCGCGGAAACCGTTCGGCCGATGAAATGTTTCCGCGCGCCCTATTCCCCTCGCGCGGTTTTGACTTATAGTGACACCACAATTCGAGACATCCTTTAATTGAATTCACGAGGAGGCCCTGGATGCCACGTCGTCCCCGTTCCCTTTTCCTTCTCATATTGATGTTGTCGCTTGCCGTCGCCGGCGCTGCGTTTGCGCAGTCGACGGGCGGCAATCTCTCCGGCCGCGTGCTCGACGAGAGCGGCGGCGCTCTTCCGGGCGTCACGGTCACCGCGACCAACGACGCCACGGGATTCAACCGCACGGTCGTCACCGGCTCGGATGGTTCGTACCGCCTGCAGTCGCTGCCGGCCGGCACGTACTCCGTGCTCGCCGACCTCTCCGGCTTCGCGACCGTCACGACGAAGAACGTGCAGGTCAACGTCGCGTCGGAGACGAACCGCGACGTCACGCTGAAGCAGTCGGCGGTGAAGGAGCAGATCACCGTGACCGCCGAGGCGCCGCTCGTGGCGGATTCGCCGAGCGTGGGTACGGTCGTCAGCCAGAAGGAGTTGGAGAATCTCCCGCTCAACGGCCGCCAGTTCGCGAACCTCGGCTCGCTCGCGCCGGGAACCTCGCTCTCGGTCAACAGCGACCCGACGAAGCCCGGTCAGCTCACGATCGCCCTCAACGGCGGTTCCGGCCGCAACGTCAACTTCCTCGTGGACGGCGGTGACAACACCGACGACACGATCGGCGGCGCCCTGCAGAACTTCAACATCGAAGCGGTGCAGGAGTTCAAGATCCAGACGATGCAGTACAAGGCCGA
>JAFAVZ010000211.1 GCA_019242175.1 Acidobacteriota bacterium | reverse complement strand
CGGCTTCGCCATGACGGCCGAGGCGGCGATGAAGTTGTTGATGGCGATGACGTTCACGTTTCTCTATTGCCGCAGACGCGGCTATGAAGAGATCGCGTGCGCGTTCGCCGCGATCGCGTTTGGCTTTTCCACGTTCCTCATCGTCTGGCTCCACTTCCCGCTCGTCACGACCGCGGTGTTTCTCCCCGCGGTGATGCTCCAGATCGACCTACTCATCGAACGGCAGACGTTCGGCCGCTTCGTGTTCGCCGCGTTCCTATGGGCGGCGATGCTGTTTGGCGGCCATCCCGAGACGGTCTCGCACATCTTCTTTCTCGCGCTGCTGTACCTCGCCTGGATTTTCTTCACCGATCGTCCGCCCGCGTGGCGAAGGATCCTCGGCGCGCTCGTCGGCGCCATGATCGTCGCGGCGCTCATCGCCTCCCCGTTCCTCGCCACGTTCGGCGAGGCCGTGACGAAGTCGAAGCGCTACCAGGAGCTGAAAGTTCAGCCGAACGTGATCGGCTACTACTCCGACTTTCCCTGCCAGATCATCCTGCTCCAGCCGTTCTTCTTCGGCGAGGTGCCGTTCGAGAAACCGTGGGGACCGGCGGGCGCGGAGTCGCTGACCGGATTCGCCGGCGTGCTCGGCGTCGCCGCGTGGCTCGGCGTGTTTCTGTGGGCGCTCGTGAACCGGCGCTGGCGTTCGCGCGAGCTCTTCTTCGCCATCGCCACGCTGATCATCCTCGGCATCATCCTCGCCTGGCCCGGCGTCGCGGCCGCGTTCCACAAAGTCTTCTTCATGGCCGCGAACGCGCGCCTGCGTTTACTGCTCTGCTTCGTGCTCTCGATCCAATCGGCGATGGCGCTCGATCTCGTGCTGAAGCAGCGCGCGCGGGAAGTGCTGATCGGCATCGCGCTGGTCGCGGCGTGGCTGCTGCGGCTGATGCACATCCCGTTTCCCAACGACTACAACCACGACACGGCGATGGTCTCGATGCTGCCGAGTCTCCTCGTGCTGCTCGTCGCTGCGATCACGCCGCTCCTCGGACGCTGGCGCGCATTCGGCGTGATGCTTGTGCTCGCGGTGACGGTCGGCGAGTTGTGGCGCGTCGATCGGACGTGGAATCCGGTGCTGCAGACGCGGCTGATGTATCCGAAGACGCCGCTCATCACGAAGCTCGCAGAGATGGAAAGCGCGCAGCCGAAGGACGATCCGATCCGCCTCGTCGGCACCGGCCCGGTCTTCTTCCCCAATGCGCCGGCGATGTTCGGCTTCGAGGACGTCCGCGCGCACGACCCGATGGCCAACGGCCGTTACCTCGGCCTCCTCCGCGTCGTCACCGGCTACGATCCTTCCGACTACTTCGCAAAGTGGGTCAACCTCGACACGCGCATGCTCGACTTCCTCGGCGTGAAGTACGTCGTGTCCGGCCCGCGCGCGACCGTGAAAGATCCACAGCGCTTCCCGGTCGTGTACGACGGCCGCGACGGCCGCATCTTCGAGAACCGCGACGTGCTGCCGCGGTTCCACCCGACGCCGAACGTCGTGCTGGAATTCAAGCGCGACAACTTCGTGAAGCTGCTCGTCGAGCATCAGGACTGGAAGAACACGGCGATGCTGAACAAGCTCCCCGTAGAGAACGACCAGGAGCGCTCCGACCTCCTCGCGCCGCGCGCGCTCGATGCGCCGAAAGCAACGCTGCAGATGACGAGTGTCTCGCCGACGGATTACCGCATGCGCGTGCAGGCGCCGCGCTACACCATGATCGTGAGTGCGATTCCGTACTGGCCGGGATGGAAGGTCTCCCGCAACGGCAAACGCGTCGAGCCGCTCCAGGTCAACGGCGGCTTTCTCGGATTCGTCGTGCGCCCCGGCGACACCGACGTGCGCGTCTGGTACGCGCCGACGTCGTTCTACGCCAGCGCCACTGTCTCGCTGCTCACGATGGCGACGCTCGCCGCGCTCGGATGGCGATCGCGGATGCGCCGCCGAGCAGCAGCAACAGCACAGGGATGAGGGAACGGGCGTCGCCCGGCCCAAAGAAAGGCTCGCCGAGGTTGAAGCTGGCCCAGTCGGCGGCGAGGGAATCCGGGGCGTGCTTTGTGAACACGATCGCCTCGTCGTGGCCGAGACGGTTGACCGACGTGTGGCCGGTGAACGTCGCGGCGCTCCACGGCGGCGTGATCGGCACCTCCGGCGAGAAGCGGCCTTGGAAGAGCAGCGGCAGGATGTACTGCGTCATCGGTCGCGGAATCGTTCCCGACGGTTGCGGATCGACGGCCGTCGCGGCGAAGTTGAGGAACGCGCTGAGCGCGCCCAATGCGAGGACGAGCGCGCGCGGCTTCGCGTAAAGCACTGCGATGCCCCAGAGCGGAATGAGCGGCACGAGATACCGCGCGCCGATGCCGAAGCCCGCTTCCCAGCCGTTGAACGTGACGTTGAAGCCGAAGAAGACGGCGGTGACGATCAGGATGCAGGCGAGCTCGCGGCTGCGGCGCCAGAGGATCATCCCGACGATCGCCATCACCAGCACCGGCGCGAAGAAGAAGAGGCCGCGATAGGGTGAGATCGTGATGCCGTACAGCGCGTCCATCGACGGCATCCCGAAAATGCCGAACACGCGGCCGGGCGTGACGAAGCGTTTGTCCATCGTCGCGATGGAGATCGTGGCGAAGCCGCCGAAGCAGAGGCGCTGATAGACGAGCATCGCCAGGAGCGGCGGCACCGTCGCCGGCAACGCGCGCCAGCCGCGCAGAAGGAAAACGCAGAGCAGGATCGGCGCGCAGAGATACGTGACGGCGACGGCTGCACCGGCGGCGAGTCCCGCAAGCCACGGACGTGGCGTCGAGATCGCGACGAGCATCAAAGCGCCGGCCGGCACGTGCACGGCGTACAGTGTCGAGTACGGGAAGAGCTGCGTCGCGAACGCGATCAGCAGCGAGACCATCGCGCACCAGAGCGGCGTGAAGCCGCGCTTGCGCCCTTCACGATAGAGCAGCGCGGGAATCAGCGCCGCGAACGGCACGACGGTGAGCAACGTGACGAGCCAGCTCGCGATCGCGAGGTCTTTGACGAATGGCTGGATGAGTGCGTACGGCAGCGCGCCGATCAACGACAGGCCGGGCGACTTGTTCGAGTACACATGGCCGCCGTGCATCGAAACGTCGCCGGTGTTCGACGCGTACGCATCGATCGCGAACGTGTGCTGCTCGACGATCGCGCGCGTCAGGTCGAACTGGGAGTTCTGGTTCCAGCCGCCGCCGGCGTGGAAGTATCCGTAGACGAAGAACGTGAGCAGGAACAGCCACTCGGCGATACGTTTGTCGATTTGCGACGGAACGTCTTTCGTGTTTCGCCCGGGCTGCGCTTCAGCCGCTGATCCGCGCGAAGGCTTGGCCGGCCAGCGCAACCGGCCGTGCCGGTCATCGGAACTTGCGGTTGAGCCGCTCACGCGCGACATTATCGACGCGACTGAGAATCGGCGAGAGCACCTCGCGTTGCTTCGCGATCAACTCTCCGATCCCCTTCTTCGCGTAGGCGAGCATCTGCTGCATCTCGTCTTCCGAGAACGTCGCCCCTTCCGCCGTTCCCTGCAGCTCGATGAAGCGGCCCTTTTCCGTCGCCACCACGTTCATGTCGACGCCGGCCTTCGAGTCTTCGTCGTACGCGAGGTCGAGCAGCGCGCCGCCGCCGAGCATCCCGACGGAGACCGCGGCCACGAAGTCGGTGATCGGCCAGCTCGGGAGATTGCCGTCGACGTACATGCGACCCAACGCCGTGACGAGCGCGACGTACGCGCCGGTGATCGACGCCGTGCGCGTGCCGCCGTCCGCCTGGATCACGTCGCAGTCGAGCCAGATCGTCCGTTCGCCGAGCATCTCCGCGTTCACCGCGGCGCGCAGGGAACGGCCGATGAGGCGCTGGATCTCCATCGTGCGCCCGCCCTGCTTCCCCTTCGCCGCCTCGCGCTCCACGCGGTCGGTCGTCGCGCGGGGGAGCATTCCGTACTCTGCCGTGACCCAGCCCTTGCCGCTCCGATAGAGGAACGGCGGCACTTTCTCCTGCACCGAGGCGGTGCAGATGACTTTGGTGTGGCCGACTTCGATCAGCACGGATCCTTCTGCGTGCTTCGTGAAATTCGGATGGATGACGACCGGCCGGAGCTCGTCCGGCGCGCGCCCGTCGCTGCGAGGCTTCATGCGGTGACTCTTTCCTCGATCTCGGCACCTTTCGGCACCACCACGATCCCGCTCTCGGTCACGGTGAAGCGCTGCCGGTCGAGCTCCAGATCGTAGCCGATGGTCGTGCCGGCCGGAATCTTCACGCCTTTGTCGATGATCGCGCGGCGGATCTTCGAGTGCCGCCCGACTTCCACGCCGTCCATGAGGATCGATTCGTCGATGTCCGAATAGGAGTGGATGCGCACGCGTGGATGGAGCACGCAGCGGTTGATCGTGCCGCCGGAGATGATCGCGCCGTCGGAGACGAGCGAGTCCGTCGCGATCCCGATGCGCTGCGTGGTCGAGTCGGCGAAGACGAACTTCGCCGGCGGGAGGTTCATCGGCGACGAGACGATCGGCCACTGGTTGTTGTAGAGGTTGAACGCCGGCGTAACGCTGACGAGGTCGAGGCACGCCGCGAAGTAGGAGTCGATCGTCCCGACGTCGCGCCAGTACCCGCGGTTGTTCTCCTCTTCGCCGCGGATGTGGTTCTTCGCGAAGTCGTACGCGCGCACCTTCATGCGCGGGTACATGTCGGGGATGATCTCTTTGCCGAAGTCGTGCGCCGAGTCGCGCAGCGCGTTCCGCTGCAGGACCTCCGTCATCACCCGCGTGTTGAAGATGTAGTTGCCCATCGACGCGAGGACCATGTCGGGCCGCCCCGGAATCGTCTTCGCGCCCGACTTCGGCTTCTCGACGAATCCCGTGACGCGCCAGTCGTCGTCGATCTCGACGATGCCGAAGTGGTGTGCCTCGCTGACCGGCACCGGGATCGTCGCGATCGTCAGGTCCGCGTCGTTCGCCAGGTGCTCCTGCAGCATCTGGTTCACATCCATCTTGTAGATGTGATCGCCGCCGAACACGCACACGAGATCGGGCGACTCGTCGAAGATGAGGTCGAGGTTCTGGAAGACGGCGTCAGCCGTCCCGCGGAACCAGAAC
>JAFAVZ010000575.1 GCA_019242175.1 Acidobacteriota bacterium | reverse complement strand
GCTCGTGCCGGCCACGGAGAACGGCGCGCTCCCTTCGACCAGCGGCAAAGCAGACATCGGCGCGAGGAGGAGCAGAAGGCCGATCGTGATCGCGCAGCGTTTCCCAGGCACCAGGAGCCTCCTATTCGAACCTGTTCTCGGTGCTGCTCATCGCCTGCACTCACGGGATGTAATGAAACCGAATGAGATAGACGTTCTCGCCGTGGCCATGTCGCGCGACTCGGAGCAGATCCTCCACCGTCGCGAACCCGCACGAGTGCGCGACCTCGGCGGTCACGTCGTCGAACGAGATGGGCTCGATCGATTCGACTTCGACCTCGCCGCTCTCCATCCGATACCGCCTGCCGACCGCTACCCGCGGGCGATGCCACACCCGAACGGTACTCGTGATCGCGCCGGATCGAATCCCATCGCGCAGATACTTCACGAAAAGCACGGCCGCAGTTTAGAGCGAGCGCGCGTTGACAACCACGCGCCGCTCCGCATACAAACGTCGAAGAGGAGATATCAGGATGGCGCGAGTGACGGGAATCGGTGGTGTCTTTTTCAAGTCGACGTCGGACCACAAGCAGCTCGCCGCCTGGTATCGCGACAACCTCGGCTTGCAGCTCGAGCCGTGGGGCGGCGCGATCCTCAAGTGGCCCGAGGATCAGGCGCCGGACGGCGGACTGACCGTGTGGCACGTGGCCGACCGCGAGTCGAAATGGTTCAGCCCCAGCACGTCGAGCTTCATGATCAACTACCGCGTGGACGACCTGACGGCGTTGCTGGCGCAGCTGAAGCAGAACGGCGTCGAGGTGGTGAAGGGCCCCGACTCCGACGACAACGGCAAGTTCGCCTGGATCATGGATCCGGACGGCAACAAAATCGAGTTGTGGGAGCCCATGGCTTCGGCCGAGAAGGCCGAGTAGGGCAGACGCTGTGGTGCGGGCTGTGAGTGCCGGCGGGACGCCGGCTACTCCGGCTGTTCCGCCTGTTCCCTCACCATCTCCGACATGTCGATCTCCGGTCCGCCGCCTTCTGTCTTCCGGACCGCTCTCCTCTCTTCTTTTTCGAGTTGGCGGTCTCTCTTCTTCTGTTCTCGCTGGCGCTTGGTGACGGACGGTCTCGGTTTCGGCATCGATCCTCGTTTCTAGCGATCGTCTCCGATCGCGTTCTGCATGGATGCTATCACCTTCCGCGAAATCTACCGGATGAGTCCGGTGCCGTCCACCTAAGAAAACGAGCTCATCCGCCGCCAATGTTGGGAAACGAGAGCATGCCGTCGAGAGACATTTGCGCAGTTCTCGCAATCTCCCGCGCGGCCTGCTGTGCGTGCGTCGCCGTGAGTTGCGCAACGATCCGTTGCGCCATCTCAGGGTGGATCCGCTGAGTGGCGCCGATGCAGGTCACGAGCAACGACTCCCCCTTCCGATTCCGTTTTCCATCCTGCAATGGCTGGAGACACGCCGCCACGAAAGCCTCCAGAACCGGGACGACCACCTCGCGTTCAGCGGAAACGGTGGCGCCGAAGACCAGTTGTAGCGCGTCCGCCCGGCGCACAGGGCTCGGCTCGGTGGCAGCCAATGCGAGCAGCCGGCGCGTCTCCATCGCCAACCGAGCGCGCTCCTTGCGGAGAGCGAGCACCTTGAGCGGCCACGACGACACCGTCACGACGCGATTCGCATCGGGCAGGAGCTCGGCCGATCGGAAGGCTTCGGCAACCGTGGATCGGAAGCGATCCGCCGATTCGATCGCGATCGCCGCGTAGCTCAACGCCTGACAGCGAAACCACGGATCGTCGATCGCGCGGGCGAGACGGAGTGCGCGCTCCGGATCGCTGCTCGCGATGTTGGCGACCAGATCGCGCTGCGTTGTACCGGACACGCGAAAAGCATAGCCCTCAAAAACCGGATCGAGGGCGTCTCTTCCGACGCCACCAGAGGATGCCCAACAAAGGCACTGCCCACATTGCTGCGTTGATGAGGAGCGCGACTCCGCCGAAGATGAACGCAAACCCGGGACCCGTGAACTTCCGATAGAGCGGCCGAATCGAACGCGGGGTCGCCTCGTACACGCCGCCCTTATACCCGTCGTCCATCCACACGAGATCGATGTGTTGCAACGTCGGTGTGAGACGTCGCACGCGAAGCACCCATCCGCCCTCCACCCCAACCCGAGGCGTCGCGTTCAAGGCCGTTTGTACCGATTCGTCCACTCCCATCGGAATGAGATACGACGCATCGGAAGGCAGGCTCGGAGGTCGACGGGGATCCGTGAGCAGACGCACCCGCGGCCCGCCACGCGCCATGACGATCACCGGAAACCGCATTTCCGGCAGCCGTTCGAGAGGCATGTGCGTCATCGGATCCGCGATGGTCGCGCCGAGCGGGAGAAGCGCCCAATAGCTTCCGAGGAAGAGCAGCGGCAGCGCAGTCCAGGCGAGCCATCGATTTCGCGTGATCCTGCGAACGTGTTTGCGCGGCTCGAGACAGATGCGGCAAGACGCGTCGCCGTCGGCGAGTGCCTCACCACACACCCAGCATTTGACGCTGCCGTCCGCTCTGCGGGCAGACTCCATTCATCCCATCTACGACCGTCGCGCGTTTGGAGTTCCCACGCAGCGACTCATTCGATCCGGGTGACTTGCTCCGCCGCGAGTTGCCAACGCCCCTCGATCTGAAGGAATGTGCGCGTGTACCGCACCTCTTCGTCGATTGGGCGCCCGAGCCGGTTGCCATGCGTTCGAGCCCGCCCCGTGACGATGGCCGTTCCGCGCCACGAACGAACGTCGACTTCCGTGACGATGATCTCGCGGAAGTGGATCGTCCCTGCGCCGAATAGAGCCAACACTTCTTGCTTCGATGCGACACTGCCATCACGCCCCACGAACGTGAAGTCGTCTCGAATGAGGCGGTCCAGCGCGCGAACGTCCGCGGCCTCGAACGACCGGTCGAGCTCCGCATTGACCGCACGAACGTCCGTCGGTGCCGCACGAAGGCTCGTCGCAGCCACGAATAGAGCGATCCCAAACGCCACGCTTCGTCTCATGAATCTTGAATACGCTCGTCGTCGATTTGCGGTCTTGCGAGCAACTTCGTTTCTGCGTCCCTTGCTTCGACGCGAGCAACTCCCCGGAGCAGCACAAGATCTCGATCGAGGTCCTCCAGGAGGTTCGCGAGATGCGCTTCTCCGCAGGAGCGGACAGGAGCGCGCGCGCTCGGTTACGCCTGGTCCGACGCTGCCGCGGGCGGCCAGGCGCTGATCTGCTGACGCAACGCGACGATTTTGCCGAGGTGGTAGGCGTTGTGGACGGCTACGCTCAGTAGCTCGTTGCCCAACGTCTCCCCCGAGGCCAACTTGCCCGCCAACCGCTCCGGCGTCTGTCCGAACGCCACCGCAGCACGAGCGCCCTCTAGGAACACGCGCACCAGGTCGCGCCATTGATCTTCGTGCTCCGGCGCCGCGCTCGGATACACCTCGCGGAGCTGCTCGTCCGGCACGACGATGCTCTGCTGATACGCCACGGCGTGCCAGAGCTCCTCGTAAATCGAGTGCGATGCCCCGTCCGG
>JAFAVZ010000616.1 GCA_019242175.1 Acidobacteriota bacterium | reverse complement strand
TCGGCTTCGAGTACAACGGCATGGTCCTGCACGAGTACTACTTCGGGAACATGAAGATCGGTGGCAGCCCCGACGCGCCGAAAGACTCGAAGTTCCGTGAGGCCGTGGAGAATACCTTCCCGTCGTACGACGTCTGGAAGGCGGATTTCGTCAGCGTCGGCAAGATGCGCGGTGTGGGCTGGGCGATCGCCTATCTCGATCCTACGACGCAGCGCGTCTCCAATCACTGGATCGAGCTGCACCAGGACGGCAACGTCGCCGGCTACAAGCCGCTCCTCGTGATGGACGTCTGGGAGCACGCGTTCCTCCTCGACTACAAGCCGGCAGATCGCCCGAAGTACATCGAGGCGTTCCTGGCGAATGTCGATTGGAGCGCGGTGGACGGGCGCTTTTAGAAATGTAGGGCCGGCTCTCCAGCCGGCCGCAGTCGAGGCATGATTGGGCCGGCTGGAGAGCCGGCCCTACGTTTTTCTAAGCCGTCATCTCCACGGTTCCCTTCCGTTCCAGCTTTCCCCAACCCGTGCGCATTCCTGAGAGCGCGGTCTTGATCGACTTGAGCAAGACCGCGTACATCAGCTGGCGGTAGAGGAAGCGCTGCCAGAAGAGCCACACCAGCATCTTCGGATCCTCGCGGTCGAGCTTGAAGGCGACGAGGGACCCGAGAAGCTCGATGACGAAGAAGAACGCGTACATGATCGCGACGAGCGACAGGGACGCGAGCGCGTTCGGCAGCGGCTGCCAGTCCTGCGTCATCTGTCCGCGCGCGACCGCCAGGATCACCGTCCCGAGCGTCCACACGATCTGCAGATCGACGAGCGGCGAGAGCGCCTGATACGCGATCTGGAACAGCCAGAGCGACGGCATCATCACCCGGCCGAACCAGCCGTAGCGGCCGAGCGCGCGGCGATGCTTCCAAAGCGATTGCAGCGTGCCGAAAGCCCAACGGAACCGTTGTTTGAACAGCGCACGGAAAGAATCAGGCGCCTCGGTGTAGCCGAACGCGGCGGACTCCGTCTCGATACGCCAACCGATCCGCCGGATCCGCCACGTGAGATCCATGTCCTCGGCCATCGTGTCCGTGGTGTAACCGCCGGCCTGGAGGATCGCTTCGCGCCGCCATGCGCCGACCGCGCCGGGCACGACCGAAACGGAGTTCAGCACGCTGTATGCGCGGCGGTCGAGATTCTGGCTCGTGATGTACTCGATCGCCTGCCAATACGTGAGCGGGTTGATGCGATTGCCGACCTTCACGTTGCCGGCCACCGCGCCGACGAGCGGATCGGCGAAGCGGCGGACGAGGAGCGCGATCGTGTCGCGGGCGAAGATCGTGTCGGCGTCGAGGGCGATGATGATCTCGCCCGTCGCGTGACCGATGCCGCGATTCAGCGCGGCTGATTTCCCGCCGTTCTCCTGCACGAACACGCGCACGGCGTCGCCGAAGAGACGCTGCACTTCGCCAGCCGTGTCGTCCTTCGAGCCGTCGTCCACGACGATGATCTCGAGATTCGGATAGCCGTTCGCCAGCACCGCATCGATCGTGCGCGCGATCACCTTCTGCTCGTTGTACGCGGCGATCACGACGCTCACCGCCGGGCGGTAGTCATCGGTGAATTGCTCGTGCGCCTCGCGACGCTTGCCGATGATCGCCATCACGGTGATGAACAGCACACGCAGAGTGCCGAGCGCGATGGCGGAGAGGAACGCGGTGGAGAGGAACAGCTCGAAGAGATAGATCCCCTCGAACACGATGCGGTCGTTCGCGAGGAGCAGCGTGTCGGACTTTGTGACCGGCGGGTTGATCTCGTCCCGCGTCGCGTTCACGAGATCGGAGCAGTTCACGAACTTGTACCCGCGTTTGCGCAGCTCGGTGATCAGCATCGGGATGAGGCGCACCGTCTCCCGCCGATCGCCGCCGCCGTCGTGCAGCAGGATGCACGTGCCCTGTTCCGTCTCGAACTGCGTCAGCGCGCTCTGGAGCATCTCCTCCGCGGTGCGATGGTGACGCGAGCCGTCCGGCATGCGCACCTCCGTCGCCCAGTCCTGCGGGTCGATCAGCTCGCCGACGGTGATGTAGTTCATCGACGTCGCGAGCTTCACCGGCTGCACTTCATCGCGGCTGTTCGGCTCCGCGTCGGCGTTGTACGGCGGGCGGAAGAGCAGGGTCGAGCGATGGAGCAGGCTCTGGAAAACGCGTTGCGTCGCATTCAGCTCCAGCTGCGCCTGCGCCTCGGGGATCGCGCCGATGTTCGGATGCGTGAAGCTGTGGTTCCCGATCTCGTGGCCCTCGGCCCAGATGCGGCGCACGAGTCCCGGATAGCGCTCCGCGTTCTCGCCGATGAGGAAGAACGTCGCCTTCACGTTGTACTGCTTCAACTCGTCGAGGATCTGCGCCGTGTAAGGCGACGCCGGACCGTCGTCGATCGTGAGCACGACGGTCTTCTCCCGGAAGCCGGTGCGCGCGATGACGAACGACGTCGGGAAGCCGTGGTAGCTCTCGTCGAGAAAGAGATGCGTTTGCGGATCGACTTCCAGCGACCGCCGCGCCGGTGACGGCAACGCCTGTACGTGCAGGATCTCGCCGTCGCCGACGAATTCGACGTCGTACGGGAAGCTCACTTCCTGCAGGCGTGGGGCGCTCGGGGACTCATTCAAGCGCCGCCGATCGAGGAACGTCCAGATCGTGGGATCGGTCGACCCGAGCACCCACACCGCCGTGCCGCGCACGCCGTACGTCTGCGCGATCGTCCATTGATTCGCGGCCGTGACGGCGTCGAGGAACCAGACCTCGTGCTCTTTCCCCTGATCGTCGACATAGGAGAACGTCGGATTCAGCGCGACGGGATCGAAGTCGACGATCTGCTCCGGCTTCTCGCCGGCGCGGAAGTCGTGCGCGCGGACGAGCGCACCCTGATAGGTGATCGGATCGCCCCAGCCCTGGCCTTCCGTCCAGTCGTAGGCGTAGTTCCCGAGGCCGATGACGAGCTTTTCGCGGGGGATCACGGAGAGCGCGTGACGCAGCACGTCGCGGTACCAATCGATCGACGCGATCGGTCCCGGCTTCGCGCCGCTGTGCTCGTCGTACGCCATCACGACCACGAAGTCGCAGAGGTTCGCAACCGCTTTCCAGTTGTCGCGTTTGCCCGCTTCGAGATCCGCGCTGATCACCAGCCGCGCCGGCGCGAACGCACCGCGCAGCCGCGCCAGGAAAGGCACGAGCAGATGCTGATCCTCGGGCCGCAGGTTCTCGAAGTCGATGTTGATGCCCTGAAACCGGTTCGCCAGGCACCAGCGCCGCAGCTCCATGATCACCTTCGTTTGCAGCTCGGGATGATTGAGGAAGACGTGGACGCGCTCCGGGTCGAACTCGCTCTGCTGCGCGTTGCTGAAGACCGGGACGATGTTGAGGTTGTTCGTCCGCGCCGTCTCGATGATCTCCGGGTTGTGGCTGTTCAGCTCGAAGTTCCAGTCGCGGAAGTCGATGCTGCGCGCGTCCGCCGCGAGGTGCACCCACGCCGGCAGCACGTGCGTCATCTTCGCGGCGTTCGTCTGGAACGAGTGCAGTCCCGTCTCCTGCCACGGCGCATAGAACGCGGCGACGATGCCGCCGCCCTGAATCGGCGGCTGCGCAGCGCGAGCCTGTTTGCGCTGCTGCTCGCGTGCGATCTCGGCGAGGAGGCGTTCCCGCGTGCGTTTGAGGAGGAACTGCTGGAGCCGCGTCTGGCGCGGCGCCACGCGGACCACGCGCTTGATGCGTCCGAGGGCGGAGGTGACGCCCGGCATGCCGGGAAGGAGGGGAGTGCTGATCAGGCTGGCGAGAAACAGCGCGACGACGATGACGGAAAGGATGCCGAGGATGGCCGACACCCGCTTGATCCAACGCCAGCGCTTTTCGGAAGGGTCGAAGAAAACCGCTTTGTCGCTCACCGTGAGGGATCAGAACTCAGGAGGGTGGCGGCGGCATTCTCGGAGCCGGTCTACTTTATGCTATAAAGTGTCGCCCGGCCGCGGCACGCAACCTTGTCCGGCTTTGCGCCGTAAGAAATCTTCGTCATGAACGTCATCGAAGTCCGCGGCCTGCGGAAAACCTACAAATCGACGCTCGGCAAACGCGTCACGGCGTTGGAAGGCATCGATTTCGACGTCGCTCCGGGCGAGCTCTTCGGCCTGCTCGGACCGAACGGCGCGGGCAAGACCACCACCGTCAAGATCCTCCTCGGCCTCACCCGGGCGACCGAGGGAACGGCGACGATCGGCGGGTTGCCGGTGAGCGATCCCGAGAGCCGGCGCCGCGTCGGCTATCTGCCGGAAGGCCACAAGATCCCTGGTTACCTCACCGCCAAACAGGCGCTTTCCATCTTCGGGCGGATGTCCGGAATGACCAGCGCCGACCTCACCGCCCGTTCCAAAGAGCTGCTGGACGTCGTCGGCCTCGGCGCCTGGGGCGACGTGCGGGTGAAGAAGTTCTCCAAAGGCATGACCCAGCGCCTCGGCCTCGCCTGCGCGCTCGTGCATCGCCCGACCGTTCTTTTGCTGGACGAGCCGACCGACGGCGTGGATCCGGTCGGCCGCCGCGAGATCCGCGACCTTCTGCAGCATCAGGCGCGGACGGACGGCACGGCCGTGCTGCTCAATTCGCATCTCCTCTCCGAGATCGAGCTCACTTGCGATCGCGTCGCCGTGCTGCGCCGCGGCAAAGTCGCCGTGGCCGGACGCATCGAAGAGCTGACGCGCACGACGGCGCAGTACCGGATGGTCGCGTCGCCCGTCGATGAGAACCTGCTCGCCGCTTTCCGAGAGACCGGCGCCGCGGTGGAGCGCGTGAACGGACACCTCGTGCTCTCGGTCCACGATCTGCAGCATCTCAACACCCTCGTCGACCGCACCCGTTCGGCGGGAGTCATGCTCTCGGAGCTGACGCCGGTTCGCTCCACGCTGGAAGACGTGTTCGTCGATCTCGTCCGGACGGAGGCCGCCCAGTGAAAGTCCTCTTCGCCAACATCGAAGACGTGATGCGGGAGGCCGCCGCGCGCTGGACGCTCATCGCGTACTTCTGCCTCTCCACGCTCTTCGTCATCATCTTCGCTTTCTCCGTGAACCTCGACGTCGTGGACGGCGCGCTCGCCGGGGCGAAGCTGTTCGGCAACAACGTCAACATGAACGGCTCCTCGGTCTCGATCGAGAAAGTCGTGCTCGGCTTCGAGTCGGGCTTCTCCGGCTTCCTCTACTTCCTCTGCACGTTCCTGGCGATCTTCGCCACGGCGCACCTCGTGCCGCGCATGCAGGAGAAGGGAACCGTCGACCTGTACCTCTCGCGCCCGATCTCGCGCTTCAAGCTGCTGATGTCGCGCTACTTCGCGGGGCTGATCCTCGCCGGAACGAACATCGCGTACCTCATCGGCTCGATGTGGCTGATCGTCGTGTGGAAGACGCACGTCGTGCATCCGCGCTTCCTGCTCGCGGGGCTGATCATCTTCTTCGTCGTCGCCACGCTGCTCGCGTTCGCGTTCCTGATCGGCGTCGTGACGTCGTCCACCGCCGTCTCGATCATGTCCAGCTACGCCGTCTTCTTCTTCGGCTTCATGCTCGCCGGTCACAAACGGTTCGCCGCCGCCGTCTCGAAAGAGTGGCAGGCGGGGCTGATCAACGGCTTGTATTGGGTGCTGCCGAAGACCGCGGAGATGTTCGGCGCGGTCATCTCGTTCGTGTCCGAGCAACGCCTGCCGCGCGAGCTGGGCGGCGCGCTCACTCCGACTCCGTTCCTGGCCACCGGCGCGTTCGCCGTCGGCTGTCTTGCTCTCGCATCCTGGCTGTTCCACCGAAAGGAGTTCTGACCATGAACCGGTCTCTGAAATCGCTTCTTGCAGTCGCTGCGCTCGTCGCACTTCCCGCGTTCGCGAAGAACGACGCGCTCTCGCTCATTCCGAACGACGCGGTCTCGGTCGGCGTCGTCCGCCTCGCCGATCTCCGCACCAGCCCACTCTCGATGACGCTGTTCAACCAGGCCGACAAGTTCGGCTCGAACGGGGAGAGCGATCGCTTCCTCTCCGAAGCCGGCCTCGATCCGAAGAAAGACGTCGACGTCCTCGTCGTGGCCATGGCCCCACACTCGAACCTCGGCACTGACGGCGAAGTGCTCGTCGCCGCCGACGGCCGCTTCAACGTCGACCGCCTGACCGCGGCGCTCGTCGAGCGCGGCGCGGTGAAGAAGAACGGCTATCTGCTGCTGCCGCACGAAGGCGACGGCTCGAAGGGCGGCCACAACGGCGCCGTCGCGTTCCCGAGCGCCGGCCTCGCGGTGATGGGCAGCGAGTCGCAGGTCGTGGAAGCGCTCGCGGCGCTCGCCAACGGCGGCACCTCCTTCCTCACCTCCAGCGGCCTCGGGCGCGAAGTCGCCCGCATCGATCCGCGCGCCAGCGCATGGGCCATTCTCGACGTGCCGCGCGCGCAGCGCCTCGCCGGCTCGGCCAAGGTTCCGCAGAGCCAGGCCGCGCTCGGCGCCGCCATCAAGAACATCTCGACCGTCGCGATGTGGGCCACGGATCAGGGCGACTCGCTCAAGCTCGCCGGCTTCGGCATCGCCCGCGACGAAGAGACGCTCCAGCTGCTCGAAGACACGATCCGCGGCGGCCTCGCCGCGATGCGCCTCGCTGTGCAGGACAAGGCTCCGGAGCTCGTTCCCGTGCTGCGCAAGTTCACGGTGAACCGCAGCAACGACGCGGTCTCCATCAGCGGCGTGATCCCGGCCGAAGAGCTGAAGAAGTTCGCGCAGAAAAAGGCCGCCGCGCGCCTCCAGGCCGAGAAGTAAGCTTTTTTCTCCCGAACAAAAACAAAGGGCCGCCTGGAGAGCCGGCCCTTTGTGTTTCTAGACAAAGCGTCGCAGATGTTCCCGCCACCACGGCCAGTCATGGCCGAACTGGCCGGGCCAGATCTCCAGGTAGCTCGGAATCCCCTTCGAGCCGAGGAGCGCGCTGAAGTCGCGGTTCTGCTGCACGAGCGAGTCGTGCTCGCCGGTCGCGATCACCCAGCCGACGCGCGCCAGCTTCGCCGCCCACTCCGCGTTCATGTTCGGGATGTAGGACGTCGGGCAGTTGAAGTAGCAGGTCTCGTCCCAGTAGCCGTCGAGGAACGAGTGGATGTCGTACACGCCGGAGAAGCAGATCGCGCGACTGACGACGTCCGGATACCGCGCCGCGAAGTTCGCCGCCTGGTACGCGCCGAAGCTGGCGCCGTACACGGCGAGATCGCCTCGCTGCGCGCGGTTGAAGATGTACGGCACGAGCTCGTGCCGCAGGTACGCGTCGTACTGCGCATGCCTTGCCGCGCGGACGGCCGGGTGCACCGATTTGTTGTACCAGCTCTCGTTGTTGACGGCGTCGGCGAGGATGAGCTGCACCTCACCGTTGTCGACCTTGTCCTCGAGCGAGGCGGCGAGACCGCGATCCTCGTTCTCCGAGTACTGGCCGCCGGAGGTCGGAAAAAGCATCACCGGCCGTCCGAACTTGCCGAACCAGAGGAACTCCATGTCGCGGCCGAGGGAGGGGGAGTGCCAGCGAACGTATTCTCTGTACATGGTGAGCGTTTGTGAATTGAAAATTTCAAATTGAAAATTGAAAATGAATTAAGAGATCAATTTCTCGTCTCTTTTTCAATTTTCAATTTTCCACTTTCAATTTCCTTAATTGCCTCCGAGCGGCCGGATTCTATACGATCCCCCGTCATGCGAAAGAAGCGAATCGGCATTCTCTTCGGGATGGAAGACACGTTTCCCTGGGCGCTGGTCAATGCGATCAACGCCAAGGGTGGGGATCAGGTCGAGGCTGCGCCGTGCGAGATCTCGTTCGCCAAAGACGACGGCGTCTTCGGCTATGACCTCGTTCTCGACCGCATCAGTCACGAGGTGCCGTTCTACCGCACCTGGCTGAAGTGCGCGGCCGCCAGCGGCGTGAAGATCGTCAACAACCCCTTCTGGTGGTCGGCGGACGACAAGTTCTTCGACAACTTCGTCGCCCGCGCCGCGGGCGTCGCGGTTCCGCGCACCGTCCTCCTCCCTCACAAGCAGTACCCGCCCAACACCGAGGCGAAGTCTTTCCGGAACATGCAGTGGGTGAACTGGGAAGAAGTCTTCAACTACCTCGGCTGGCCCATCTTCATGAAGCCGGCCTACGGCGGCGGCTGGAAGGACGTGTACAAAGTCCACGATCCGCAGGAGTTCTTCGCCGCGTACGACCAGACGCGCGACCTGACCATGATGGCCCAGGAAGCGATCGAGTTCGACTCGTACTACCGCTGCTACGTCCTCGGCCGGAAGCGGGTCCGCATCATGATGTACGACCCGAAACAGCCCCATCACCTCCGCTACGTGGCGAACTACCACACGCCGCCGGAGCTCGAGCAGCGCATCCACCGCGACGCGGTCGCGCTCTGCGAGGGTCTCGGCTACGACATGAACACCGTCGAATTCGCGGTGCGGGACGGCATTCCGTACGCGATCGACTTCATGAACTGCGCGCCGGACGCGGATTTGCATTCCGTCGGTCAGGAAAACTTCGACTGGATGGTGAACAACATGGCCGACACGCTGATCGAGATCGTCACCGGAGGAAAACCGCTGGAGCTGACGGGCAACTGGCCGTCGGTGCTGAATACGTCGAAGGATCCGGGGCAGCCGCTGGCATAATCGCGCCATGCCTCAACAACCTTCCTTCACTCTCGGCATCGAGGAAGAGTTCCAGGTCATCGACCCGGACTCGCGGGAGCTCAAGTCGCACATCGCCGAGCTTTTCGCCGAGGGCGAAAAACGGCTGAAGGACGAGATCAAAAGGGAGATGCACGACCCCGTCATCGAGGTCGGCACTCCCATCTGCCGCGACATCGCCGAGGCTCGGCGGGAAGTGACGCGTTTGCGGGGGGAGATCTCGCGGCTGTTGCGCGAGAACAACCTCCGCATCGCGGCGGCGGGAACGCATCCGATCTCGCACTGGGCGAACGTCCCGATCACGCCTGCGGCGCGCTACGACCAGATCGTTTACGACCTGCAGATGGTGGCGCGGGCGAATCTGATCTTCGGTCTGCACGTGCACGTCGCGATCGAAGACAACGAGACGCGCATCGCGATCATGAACGCGGCGCGCTACTTTCTGCCGCACATCTTCGCCCTCTCCACGAACTCGCCGTTCTGGTGCGGGCACAACACCGGGTGGAAGAGCTATCGGGCGAAGGTGTTCGAGCGCTTCCCGCGCACCGGCCTGCCGGACAGCTTCCGCGGTTGGAGTGAGTACGACGAATACGTGCAGCTCCTCATCCGCACGCGCTGCATCGACAACGCGAAGAAGATCTGGTGGGACGTGCGTCCGCATCCGTTCTTCCCCACGCTCGAGTACCGCGTTTGCGACGTGCCGCTGCGCGTCGACGAGACGATCTGCTTCGCGGCGCTCTTCCAGGCCGTGACGGTCAAGCTCTACCGGCTCTACTCACAGAACATGGGCTGGCGGCTGTATCGCAAGTCGCTGCTCACGGAGAACAAAGCGCGCGCGGCGCGTTTCGGCATCGAAGGCAATCTGATCGACTTCGGGCGGCGCGAGGAAGTGCCGTTCGGCCAGCTGCTCGACGAGCTGCTGAGCTTCGTCGATGACGTGGTCGATGAGCTCGGCTCGCGTAATGAGGTCTACTACGCGCGGGAGATCATGCGCCACGGCACCGGCGCCGACCGGCAGCTCAAGGTCTACGAAGGGACGAAGGACCTGCGCGCCGTGGTCGACTACATCATGGAAGAGACCGAGCACGGACTTTGAAGGTCGGCACCTCGAGAATGCAGAGAAGAGACATCCATCAGGATCACGAATTTTTCGAGTACGCCCGCCTTCAGGACTCTGCGCCCGAGGCTCGGCGGGATCGGATCGACGTCGCGATCCTGGACATGAACCATTCGTGGCCGAACGTCGGCCACGACTCACTCGTGCACGCGGTGCTCGAGGCAGCCGAGTCGCTGCGCGAGCCGCTGCGCGATGCCGGGCTCAAGGTGCGCGCGCTGTCGTTCGACGTGCGGCGCAAGCTGATGCTGCCGGACAATCCGAACGGTCGCTATCAGCTGTACATCGGGACCGGCGGCCCCGGCCATCTCGATCCGCGCGAGAACGACGGCGTGCGCGAGTACTCGCAGGGCATCAACGAGACCGACGCCTGGGAAGCGCCGCTGTTCCATCTCTTCGACAAGATCCTGGCCCATCCCACCGCCGCGCTCATCGGCATCTGTCATTCCTTCGGCCTGATGTGTCGCTGGTCGGGCGCCGCGCATCCGCGGCTCCGCGAGGTGAAGAGCGAGGGGATGCCGTTCAACTCGCTCACTGCCGCGGCGAGCAGCCATCCGTGGTTCTCGCAGTTCGCCGGCGAGCTGCCAGACGGCAAACGCTTCCGCGTCGTCGACAACCGCCTGTTCGATCTCGCGTTCGACGGCGGCAGCGCGACGCCCATCGCGTTCGAGAACGACGCGAGCGACGCCGTCACCACCTGCGAATTCGCCCGCTTCGGCGAAATGCCGCGCGTCTACGGCGTGAATCATCATCCGGAGATCATCGACCGCGAGCACGTGATGGCCGTGGTCGAGGAGAAGTGGCGCCACGGCGAGGTCTCGCGCAAGTGGTACGAGGAGCGCCTGCACACGCTGGAGAACGAGATGACCGGCGACAACGTGCGGCAGAGCCGCCTCACCTCGCGGTACATGCTGCTCGAGCCGCTGCGCTTCCACCTCGAGCGGCTGCTGCGCGAGCGGGCAGGCTGATGGATCCGCACTTCCGCCCGCTCTTCAACGAGCAGATCACCCCGGAGCGTTACGCGTGGTATCAGCGCGAGCTCTCCCGCCGCCTCGACACGCCGTTCGAGTTCCGCCTCGCGGAGTCGCCGCTGTTTCTGCCGGATGACTTCAAGGCGCAGCTCGTCGACAGTGCCAAGGCCATCGTCCAGCAGCTTTCCGATCCCGTCCGTCTGGAGCAGATGAAGGCCGCGATTCCGGCGCAGTGGAACACGCCCGGAATGGACGCACTGCCGAACTTCACGCAGGTCGACTTCGCCGTCGTGCGCGAAGGCGATCGCTACGTGCCGAAGCTCATCGAGCTGCAGGGCTTCCCGTCGCTGACGGCGATGCAGCTCGTGCAGCGCGACGTGTGGCGCGAGACGATGCGATCGATGGAGGGCCTCGATCGCGAGTGGTCGTGCTGGTTCTCCGGCCTCGACCGCGAGTCCTTTCTCGAGCTCGCGCGGCGGACGATCGTCGGCGATCACGACCCGGCGGAAGTCATCCTCATGGATCTCGAGCCGCGGCAGCAGAAGACGTATCCCGACTTCGCCGCGACGAAGATGCTGTTCGGCGTCGACGCCGTCGATCCGACGAAGCTGACGAAGCGCGGCAACCAGCTCTTCCGCGGCAACACGCAGATCAAACGGATCTACAACCGCGTGGTCTTCGACGAGTTGATGAAGAAGAACGTGCAGCTGCCGTTCGACTACCGCGAGGAGCTCGACGTCGAATGGGCGCCGCATCCCAATTGGTACTGGGTGTGGTCGAAGTACTCGCTGCCGTTCCTCGATCATCCGTCGGTGCCGAAGGCGACGTTCGTCTCCGACCTTCGAGGCGTGCCGGAAGACTTCGCCAGCCGCTACGTGCTGAAGCCGCTCTTCTCGTTCGCCGGCGGCGGCGTGAACGTCGAGCCGACTGCCGCCGATCTCGCCGCGATCCCGGAGAACGAACGCGGCAACTGGATGGTGCAGGAGAAGATCGAGTACGCGCCCGCGCTCGTGGCGGCAGACGGTGGGCCGGGCGTGAAGATCGAGATCCGGATGATGTTCCTCCGTCCGGACGACGAGCCGACGCCGATTCTCGCCCAGAACCTCGTGCGCCTCTCGCGCGGCAAGATGCTCGGCGTCGACTTCAACAAGTTGTTCACCTGGGTGGGATCGAGCGTTGCACTCTCGCCCACTTCGTGACGGCTGAAGCCTACATCCCGCCTCGCCCCACGCTTTCGAAGCTTCGCGCCGCAGCCGCGGAATGCAAGGCTTGCGATCTCTGGAAAATCGGCACGCAGACCGTGTTCGGCGAAGGTCCGGCGAAGGCGGTCGTGATGTTCATCGGCGAGCAGCCGGGCGACAAGGAGGATCTCGCCGGACGGCCGTTCGTCGGCCCCGCCGGCGCGCTCTTCGACAAGGCGCTCGAAGAGGCGGGCATCGATCGCGAGGCGGTCTACGTGACGAACGTCGTGAAACACTTCAAGTGGGAGCCGCGCGGCAAACGCCGCATCCACAAGAAGCCGAACGGGGAGGAGATCACCGCCTGCCGGCCGTGGCTCGACTCGGAGATCCGCCTCGTGAAGCCACGGGCGATCGTCTGCCTCGGCGCCACCGCCGCCCAGGCGCTGTTCGGCTCGAAGTTCCGCGTCTCGACGCAACGCGGCCAACGCGTGCTGTCCGATCTCGCCGAGTATGTGACCGCGACCGTGCATCCGTCTTCGATCCTCCGCGCGCCGAGCGACGAGGCGCGCCACGAGGAACGCGCGCGCTTCGTGGAGGATCTGAAGCGCATCCGGAAGGCGGTTCTCTAACATACGTGGGAACCGGCTTCAGCCGGTTCCGGCGCGGGCTGAAGCCCGCGCCCACGTTCCCTACATTCCTACGATTTGTAGAGTTTTTCGCCGTTTTCCCCTGTTCGTAGAGGGAGCCGGCGGCGTTTCTTGACGCCCGAAAAATCGGCGGCGTACACTCGCTCTCACCACACGAAATGTCCGCGTCGAACGACCATTCTCCTCGCCTCCTCCTCCGGCGTCGACTTCCTCGGACAACTCTCTCTCAACTCGCTAGCTATGAAGGAGCAGGCAGATGGCCACAGCATTAGCCAATGACAAATTGAAGGCCGCGGAAACGGCTCTGACGCAGATCGAGCGCCAGTTCGGCAAGGGCTCGATCATGCGCCTCGGCGCCAAGGAGTTCAACGCGATCAGCTCGATCTCCTCGGGCTCGATCGGCGTGGACGCGGCGCTCGGCGTAGGCGGCGTCCCTCGCGGCCGCATCGTCGAGATCTTCGGACCGGAGTCGTCGGGCAAGACGACACTCTCGCTGCACATCATCGCCGAGGCGCAGAAGGCCGGCGGTTTGGCGGCTTTCATCGATGCCGAACATGCGCTCGACGCCGAATACGCGAAGAAGCTCGGCGTCGATATCGACAACCTCCTCGTCTCTCAGCCGGACAGCGGCGAACAGGCGCTGGAGATCGCGGAAGTGCTCGTCCGTTCGGGCGCGATCGACGTGATCGTCATCGACTCCGTCGCCGCCCTCGTGCCCCGCGCGGAGCTCGAAGGCGAGATGGGCGACAGCCACGTCGGCCTCCAGGCCCGCCTCATGTCCCAGGCGCTGCGCAAGCTGACCGGCATCGTCGCGAAGTCGCGCACGTGCATGATCTTCATCAACCAGATCCGCGAGAAGATCGGCGTGATGTTCGGCAACCCCGAGACGACGACCGGCGGCCGCGCGCTGAAGTTCTACTCCTCCGTGCGCATCGACATCCGCCGCACGAACCAGATCAAGGAAGGGGAGGAAGTGGTTGGCTCGCGCGTGAAGGTGAAGATCGTGAAGAACAAGTGCGCTGCACCTTTCCGCCAGGCGGAGTTCGACGTCGGCTACGGCGAGGGGATCTCGAAGACCGGCGAGCTGATCGACATCGGCATCGAGCACAAGATGGTCGAAAAGTCGGGCTCCTGGTTCTCCTACGGCGACGTGCGCCTCGGCCAGGGCCGCGAGAACGCGAAGCAGTTCCTGAAGGACAACCCCGACCTCTTCACCGAGATCGAGGGCAAGGTCCGCCGCGCGCTCGGCATCTCGCCGGATCTGACGGTGATCGAAGGCGGCGCACCGGAAACTCAGGTGAAGCCGACCAGGGCATCACGGTAGGTCTTCATACGAAACTCGATCCTTGGGGCCTGGCCGTGAGCCAGGCCTTTTTGGTTCAGACGAAGAGTCGAACGCCTTCGAAGCCAGGCGCAGCAGCAACGCGAGTGGGTTCACCGTCAGAAACATCCTCGTCGAGATACTCGCCCAACTTCTCCTGTAAAAGTGATCGGGACACGCACGGTTGAAATAGCGTTGTGCGGCCGTGCCCTATCGATCGCGATACGATTCAAATCTCCCCGACCCATGCGACTCGATCAAGCCGTGGCCAGCCGGTTCCCGGAGATCTCGCGGCGCAAGGCGCGCGAGCTGATCTCCGCGCGGCGCGTGCTCGTGAATGATCGGCCGGTCGCGATCGCGTCGCGGGAAGTGGCGGACGGCGACCGCATCGTGCTCGTGGCTTCCGAAGCGGAGCTGACGATCCTGCGCGAGACGGCGCAGTGGATCGCGATCGACAAACCGTCGGGGATGCCGACGCAGCCCACGCGCGACCGTCAGCAGCGTTCTCTCGAAGAGCTGCTCCGCGTGCGTTTCGGCGAGATCTACCTGGTGCATCGCCTCGATACCGGAACGAGCGGCGCGGTGATCTTCGCCCGCACCCGCGCTGCGGCGGCGGAGCTTTCGGCGGCGTTCGCGCAAGGCGAGGTGCGCAAGATGTACGTCGCGTTGACCGCGCCGCCGTTGCGCCAGCCGGTCACGATCGAGACGCCGATCGAAGGGCGGGAGGCGGTGACGATCGTGCGCGCGGTGCAGGGCTCACGCGCAGAGGTGGAGATCCTGACCGGACGCACGCACCAGATCCGCATCCATCTCTCGTCGATCGGGTATCCAGTTCTCGGCGACCGCCGCTATGGCGGCGCACCCGCGCCGCGGCTGATGCTGCACGCCTGGAAACTGGAGCATCCGTCGTTCGGAACGATCGAAGCGCCGCTGCCGGCTTTGTGAGCGAAACGCACTAAACCTTTGGGCGGGACGTTCACAACACGCCTTGCGATAGCATCCGTCGCATGGAATCGGTGACCATTCACGCAACGACGGTCATCTGCGTCCGGCGCGACGGGCAGGTCGCTCTCGCCGGCGACGGGCAGGTGACGGTCGGCAACACAGTCATGAAACACGGCGCGGCGAAAGTGCGGCGCCTCTACCACGACAAGATCCTGGCCGGATTCGCCGGCTCCGCGGCCGACGCCTTCGCCCTCTTCGCTCGTTTCGAGGCGAAGCTCGAGGAGTACCGCGGCAACATGGAACGAGCCGTCGTGGAGCTGGCGAAGGACTGGCGCATGGACAAGTACCTGCGCCAGCTCCAGGCGATGCTCATCGTGGCCAACAACGAGAAGGCTTATCTCATCAGCGGCACGGGCGATCTGATCCAGCCGGACGACGGCATCCTCGCCATCGGCTCCGGCGGCCCGTACGCGCTCGCCGCGGCGCGGGCATTGCTGAAGCACACGGACAAGAGCGCCACGGAGATCGCGCGCGAAGCGATGCTCATCGCGGCCTCCATCTGCATCTACACCAACGACAACATCACGGTCGAGAGTCTCTGATGGTCATTCATCTGCCTGGAAGCACGGAAGAAGTGTCTGCGGAAAAGCT
The DNA here is from genome assembly GCA_019242175.1 of Acidobacteriota bacterium. Taxonomy (GTDB): domain Bacteria; phylum Acidobacteriota; class Thermoanaerobaculia; order Gp7-AA8; family Gp7-AA8; genus JAFAVZ01. Next base: position 3,364 of record JAFAVZ010000616.1, on the reverse strand, counting down.
CACGCCGAAAGAGATCGTGCGGGAGCTGGACAAGTACATCGTCGGCCAACGCGCCGCGAAGCGCGCGGTCGCGATCGCGTTGCGCAATCGTTGGCGGCGGCAACAACTGCCCGTCGATCTGCGCGACGAGATCGCGCCGAAGAACATCATCATGATCGGGCCGACGGGCGTCGGCAAAACCGAGATCGCGCGCCGCCTGGCGAAGCTCACCCGCTCGCCGTTCCTCAAGATCGAGGCGTCGAAGTTCACGGAGGTGGGCTACGTCGGCCGCGACGTGGAGTCGATCGTGCGCGACCTCACCGAGATCGGCGTGAAGCTCGTGCGCGACGAGAAGAACCGAGCCGTCCGCGAGGCCGCCGTGCGCAATGCGCGCGAACGCATCCTCGACATCCTCCTGCCCGATTCCCGCCGCCCCGCCGCCCGCCCGGCCTTCGTCCAGCCCGCACCGACGGAAGCGGAATCCACGGGTGAGACGCGCGAGAAGCTCGGGCGCTGGCTCGACGAAGGCCGCCTCGAAGAGCGCGAGATCGAGATCGACGTGAAGGAGCAGGGCTTCCCGTCGTTCGAGATCTTCACGCCGCAGGGCGTCGAGGAGATGGGCATCAACGTGAAGGACATGCTGCCCGGCATCTTCGGCGGCAAGACGCGCCGGAAGATGGTGCGCATCGGCGAGGCCCGCGAGCAGATCATCGCCGAAGAGGCGGAGAAGCTCGTCGATCAGTCGAACGTCGCGCGCGAGGCGATCGAGCGCGTCGAACAGAGCGGCATGGTCTTCCTCGACGAGATCGACAAGATCGCCGGCCGCCAGTCGGCAGCGAGCGGCCCGGATGTCTCCCGCGAAGGCGTGCAACGCGATCTGCTCCCGATCGTCGAAGGGACCACAGTGAACACGAAGTACGGGATGGTGAAGACGGACCACATCCTCTTCATCGCCGCCGGCGCGTTCCACGTCGCGAAGCCTTCGGACCTCATCCCCGAGCTGCAGGGCCGTTTCCCGATCCGCGTGGAGCTCGAGTCCCTGAGTGAAGAGGATTTCGTGCGCATCCTGCGCGAGCCGAAGAACGCTCTCACGACCCAGTACACCGCACTCCTCGGCACCGAGGGCGTCGCGCTCGCGTTCGAGGAGACCGCGATGCGGGAGATCGCGCGCTTCGCCGCCGTCGTGAACGACAAGACGGAGAACATCGGCGCTCGCCGCCTGCACACGATCCTCGAACGGCTCCTCGACGAGCTGTCGTTCGAGGCGAGTGAGATGAACGGCCAGACGGTGACGGTCGACGCCGAGTACGTGCAACGCGTCCTCGCCGACGTCGTCAAAGACGAGGATCTCTCCCGTTACGTGCTATAGGGCCGTATGAGTTGCAATATGCATGACGTCCCATCGATGCAGTAGAATGCCTCGGTGGGACGTCTGAAATTCGAGCTCTGGCTGAAGCAGCACAAGTGCGAGCTGCTCACGCAACGCGCGCTCACCCTCCGCTACATCAACACGAAGACCGGCCAGACTTCGACGTTCTCGAAGGTACGTATCCTGCGCTTCGACACCGTGATCGACGTCTGCGCCGACCTCGGCATCCCCGCACCGCCCCAGGTCATCGCCCGACGACGAGGGGTGCGCGGCGCTCGACTCGTGCTTCGTCGCAAGCTGCACGTGTGAGGGCGCGGTTCGAGTCGAGCAGCAGCTCCACCGCGTCTTTGAGATAGCGTTCCGCCTGCTCGATCGTGTCGCCTTCCCCGTGAATCTCGGGGAACTCCTCGACCCGAGCTATGTAGCCGCCCTCCGGCGCCCGAAGATAGACCGCAGTGAACGTATTTCGCATCGCCGTGATGGGCATTATAGCGCACGTAAGCCGAGGAAAAGCCTCGGCTTAGCCGTCACGGAAGAAATACCTCCACCGGTTTTGGCGACTCAGCTCACCGTCTTCTGGAAAGCCCGCGCGCTGACGGCGATCAGCACCAGCGAAATCGCCAGGAGAGACACGACCGGCTGCCAGAGATCGGTGAACGTCGACCCGCGAATCACGATGCCGCGCGCGATCTTGATGAAGTGCGTCGCGGGCAACAGATGTGCGAAGAGGCGGAGCGGCGCCGGGAGCGCGGAGAGCGGGAACACGTAGCCGGAGAGCAGCACGGACGGCAGCATGATGCCCATCGCCATCTGCATCGCCTCCATTTGCGACGTCGCGCGCGCGGAGATCAGCAACCCGAACGAGAGCAGCGCGAGCAGATACACGGACGACAGCAGGAGGAGCAGCGTCAGGCTGCCGTTGATCGGCACGCGGAAGCCGACGCGCATCAGCACGAGCACGATCAGCAGCTCGACGTAGGCGAGGCCAAGATACGGAATGATCTTGCCGAGGACGACGGCGAGGGGGGAGACGGGGGTGACCATGAGCTGCTCGAGCGTGCCGCGTTCCCGTTCCTTCACGATGGCGAACGCCGAGAGGATCGTGCCGGAGAACGTCAGCAGGATCGCGATGAGGCCGGGGATCAGCAGATTCGCGCTGCGCATGTCGGGGTTGAAGAGCATCACCGGATGCGCCTCGATCGGCGGCTCGGCGTTCGCCTGGGCGAGCATCCGTTGCAAGCCTTCGTTGAGCACGACGCCGTTCGCAGCGGCGAGCGCCTGCGTCGCGACGGTCGAGTCGGAGCCGTCGATCACGATGAGCACGTCGGCGCGGCGGCCGACGGCGAGATTGCGCGCGTAGTCGGGCGGGATCTCCACGCCCACCTGAGCGCGGCCGGCGACGATCGCCTGTTGCAGCTCCGCGCGCGAACGCGCCTCGCCGACGATCTTCAGATAGCCGGTCGCCTGCAGCTCGGATGTGAGGCTGCGGCTCTCCTGCGTGCGGCTCAGGTCGAAGATCACCGTCGGGATGTTCTTCGCGTTCATGTCGATCACGCCGAAGAGGATCAGCTCGAACACCGGGATGAGGAGCGCGAAGAACACGGTCGCGCGATCGCGCGCCATCTGCGTCAGCTCTTTGCGCAGGACGGCCCAGAGTCCGTTCATGACATCACCTCCACGCGCTTCGCCTCGACTTCCTTGCCGCGCGTTTCCGTGAGGCGGACGAACACGTCTTCGAGCGACGGCTCGATTGCGCTCACCGCGACTTTGCCGAGCTTCGCGCGTTCGAGCTCGCGTTGCAGCTGTGCGTCGTCGACGTTCGCATCGACCAGCAGATGCAGCGCCGTTCCGAAGATCGTCGCGGCTTTGACGTAGGGCAGTTCGCGCGCGGACTTCATCAGCGCGGCAACCCCTTCCGACCCTTCCGCCTGCACACGCCGCGTCCCTTCCGGCGTCACCTCCGGCAAGCGTTTGAGCTCATCCGGATGGCCGCTCACGATCAGTTTCGAGAGATAG
>JAFAVZ010000551.1 GCA_019242175.1 Acidobacteriota bacterium | reverse complement strand
GGACGATGGCGTCGAATTGCCCGCTGCGCACTTTCTCGAGCCGCGTGTCGACGTTGCCGCGAATGGGCTCGACGCGCAGGTCGCGGCGGCGGGCGAGCAGTTGGGCGCGACGGCGCGGCGCGCTCGTAGCGACGAGAGCGCCTTGGGGCAGGTCATCGAGAGAAACGCTGTGCGGATGGATCCACGCATCGCGCGGATCGGCACGTTCGAGGAACGCGACCAGCGCGAAGTTCTTCGGGATCAACGACGGCACGTCTTTCAGACTGTGCACGGCCAGGTCGATGCGTCCGTCTTCGAGCGCTTCCTCGAGCTCTTTGACGAACAGGCCTTTGCCGCCGATCGCGGCAAGCGGCACGTCCTGGCGTTTGTCGCCGGTCGTCTTCACCGTCACGATCTCGACGGCGTGGCCGGCGGCGGTGAGCAGGCGCGCCGTCTCGTTCGCTTGCCACAGCGCGAGCGCGCTGCCGCGCGTGCCGATCCGGATGGGAGTCTTCGTCATCGCAGTCCGAAAATCTTGCGGATGGTGCGGCGCAACGACTCCCGTTCCTGCGGCTCGTCCGCCGCCTCTTTCAATTGCAGGATCGGGTAGTGGAGGATCTTGTTGATCATCCGCGTCGAGAGCATTTCGATCGCCGCACGTTGCTCGGTGGTGATCGGGCCGAGCTTGCGCAGGCAGGCTTCGAGCTCCGCGGAACGGATCGCCTCCAGGCGTTGCTGCAGCTCGAGAATCGTCGGGACGGCGTCCTGCGCGACGAGCCGTTTGCGGAACGCATCGACTTCGCGCAGCACGAGGTCTTCCGCCGCGTCGGCGCGTTGCTGGCGCTGGCCGCGGTTCGCGTCGACCACGTGCTGGAGGTCGTCGACGTTGTAGAGGTACGCGCCTTCGATGCGCGCCACCGCGGGATCGATGTTCCGCGGCACGGAGAGGTCGATGAGGAAGAGATTGCGGTTCTTGCGCAGGTCGAACGCGCGGTCGACGTGTTCCGCCGTGATCACGTGATGCGGTGCGGCGGTCGAAGCGACGACGATGTCGCAAGTCGCGAGATGCGACTCCGCGGCGGCGAAGTGGATCGCCTCCCCGCGGAAGCGTCCGGCCAGCTCGACGGCGCGTTCGTGCGAACGGTTGGCGACGAAGACATGCTTCACGTCATGCGACGAGAGATGCTCCGCCGTCAGCTCGGCCATTTCGCCAGCGCCGAGCAATAAAACGGTGAGCCCGCGCAGATTGCCGAAGATCTTCTTCGCCAGCTCCACGGCGGCGTACGGAACGGAGACCGCGTGCTCGCCGATGCCCGTGTCGGTGCGCACTCGCTTCGCGACGCGCATCGTCTGTTCGAAGAGCTGCTGCAGGAGCGGATCGAGCGTCCCGAGCTCCTGCGACGCCGCGAACGCCGCGCGCACCTGGCCGTGGATCTGCGGCTCGCCGACGATCATCGAGTCGAGCCCTGACGCAACGCGGAAGAGATGCTTGACGACGTCGCCGTGGCGAAGGATGTAGACGTGTTTCTCCAGATCGTCGGCGGACGTGCCGCCGCGGTCGGCGAGCCATTCGACGAGCAGGCGGATCACGTCTTCCGTCGACGCGGAGACGATGGCCTCGACGCGATTGCAAGTGCTGACGACTGACGCACCGTCGACGCCCGGCTGCGCGTGCAGCGACTTCGTGATGTCCGCCAGCTGCGACTCGAGAACGCTCAGCCGCTCGCGCACTTCCACAGGCGCGGTGCGGTGATTCACGCCGACGAGGAGCAGGCTCATACGTGCGAGATCCCCAGCATGGCGACGAGCGCGGCGACGAACGCGCCGGCGGAAACGAGGAGCGTGCGCCGTCCGCGGAACGAGCCGGCGATGTACGACTGCAGCAGGATCGCGAACAGCACCCACGCGACGACCGCGCCGATCGATTTCACGCGCAGGTCCATGAGTCCCGCCGTCGTGCGATACGACCAGAGAACGCCCGCGATCAACCCGATGGTGTAGATCGGAAAGCCGATGGCGAGCGCGCGATAGCTCACGCGTTTGCAGATGTCGAGACTGGGGATCCACTCCCACATTCTTCCCGGCCGCTTCTCCTTCAGCGCACGATCCTGCAGGTACGCGAGGACGGTGAACGCGATGCCGATCATCAGCGCCGCGACGCCGAGCGTCGAGAAGAGGAGATGTCCGATGAACACGCGCGAGCGCAGCTGCGGATCCATCTTCGTGAACGGCTCGTGCACCAGCGCGGTGATCGTCAGCAGCAACAGCACGAGCGGATAGACGAAGAACGACGCGGCGTGCACGCGGTAGCGGATGAACAACCCGATCTCCACCGCAAAAACAGTCCAGGCCACGAACGAGCTGGCCTCGGGCAGGTTGGTGATCGGCGGATGGCCGGTGCGGACGCAAACGCTGCCGATCCAGATCGTGTGGCTCACGAAACCGGCGATCATCAGCCACAAGCCGCCCGTCTGCAGCCGCCGTTCGCGCGACCAGAGCGAGAGCAGCGCCAGCAGCGTGCCGCCGGCGTAAAGGCCGAGGGCGATGTAGAGCGCCGCGTTGATGGTGAGCGTCATGGCTGCGCCAGCTTCTTGCAGAAAACGACCTTGTCGTCTTCGATCCGGTAGAAGTCTTTGATGCGCGAGATCTCGTCGTAGCCGCTGCGCTGGTAGAAGCGCATCGTCGGACCGTAGCTTTCCTTCGACGAAGTCTCGATGAGGAGCATGCGTCCGCGGTGGCGGCGCACTTCGTTCTCCACGAATTTGAGCAGCAGCTGGCCGAAGCCGTGGCCCTGTTGCTTCGGATCGACGGCGATCCAATAGAGGTCCCAAACGCCATCCGTCAGCGGAGTCGGGCCGTAGCAGACGTAGCCCTGGACCATGCGGCGCGGGCCGCTGTCCGGCTCGTCGAGCACGTAGACCGTATAGTCCTTTCCCGGATGCTCGAGCGCGTTGTCGACGAGCTCGACAGCGCAAGTCACCTCTTCCTGCGTGAAACGCGCGGTGGCGACGAGGATCTGGTGGATGCGCTCGCGATCTTTGGGCTCGACGGGGCGGATGTTCATGTCAGGGACGACGACGCGTAGCCGCCATGATAAGGGCGTCGAGGAAATCGCGGAACCCGATGTCGGCCGCGGCGAGCGCCTTGCGAAAGCCGGCGTCTTTGCCGAGGTCGGGCTGGGGGTTGATGTCCACGAGGAAGAGACGGCCGTCTTTCGCCTCGCGCAAGTCGAAGCGGCAGTAGCCGTCGTTCAGGCCGAGGAGGTCCGCCGCCTCTTTGCAGACGGCCGCGATGCGCGCCGTTGTAGCCTCGTCGATCTGCGCCGGCGTGCGATTCACGGTGCCGAGGTCTTCGGCCGAGCCGCTGTCCCACTTCGCCTTCCAGCCAACGACGCGTTGGCCATTCCCGAAGATGACTTCGCCCGGCGGAAGCCAGCGGCCGAGGAACATCGATTGGTTGAATTCGCGGCCTTCGATGAATTGCTCGACGACCGGTTCCTGGCCGTACGTCTCGCGCACCCACTCGGCGCGCGCGTCGCGTTCGGCGGGCGTGTGGACGATCGAGGCGTCGTCGATGCCGAGGCCGGCGTCGGAGAGCGACGGTTTGACGATCAGCGGAAAACCATCGGTGCCGGGCATGAGGTGCGGCAGGAAGCGTTTGACGAGCGTCTTGTCTCCGCAGATCGCCGTCGCGGTGGGATCGCAGCCGGTGAATCGGATGCCGAGCATCTCCAACGCGAGCGCGAAATGCATCTCCCAATGCGGGTTGCCGAGAACGCCTTCGCAGAGGTTGAAGACGACGTCGTAGTTGCGCAGCTTCTCGATCGCGGCGAGGAGATCGTCCCCAACCGCCACGGTCTCGGCGCCGAGGAGGTGCGCAATCTCCTGCGCCGTCTCCACGACCTCCGCCTCCCCCACCCGTTCCACCTCGGACAGATGGCCCTTCCGCGCGAGATCGTCGTTGTAGGCGACGGCGATCTTCACCCGCCCCACCTCCGCGCCGCCGCCGCCACGACCCGCCCGATCACCTGCTCGTGCGTGAAGCCGGCGAGGCGGCCCATGATGATGAGATCGCTGTTGACCGGATGCACGCCCGGCAGCGGATTCACCTCGACGAAGCACGCGACGCCGTCCCGGTCGCGGCGAACGTCGATGCGCGCGACGTCGCGCAGACCGAATGCGCGCCACACGTCGCGCGCGACCTGGGCGGCATCCTCCGCATCGACGAGGCGGTATTCGACTAGCCTCAGGTAGTCGCGCTTCACGTCGAGCGAGTAGACGAAGTCTTTCTCGCCCGAACGCGGGACGACCTGCATGACGCCGAGGACTTCGCCGTCGATCATGCCGACCGTGTACTCATCACCGGGGAGGTACTCCTCGACGAGCGTCGGGCCGTAAGGCTTCAACCGTTCGAGCGTGTCTCTCAGCTCCCGTTCATCGCGGCAGAGCGACGCCGAGGTGATGCCCATCGACGAGCCTTCACGCGCCGGCTTGGCGAAGAGCGGATAGCGATCCGAGGGCGCGGCGTCGATGGCGAATGGCGCGGTCGGAATCCGCTGCGCCTGGGCCAGACGCTTCGCCAGCGCCTTGTCGAGCGTGATGGCGATCGCGAGCGGCGGCGCGCCGGTACACGGGATCCCGAGCATCTCCAGCAGCGCCGGCACCTGCGACTCCCGCCCGCGCCCGCCCGTTCCTTCGGCAATATTGAGCACGCCGTCGATGCGCACTTTGCTGCGCAATTGATCGAAAAGCTCCGCCCCCCAGCCCAGACGCACCGGTTCGTGGCCGTTCGCGCGGAGCGCGGCTTCGAGCGCCTCGATCGTCTCCAACGAGTCGAACTCCTCGTACTCGTCGCCGACGGCATCGGGGGGCTTCAGGTTGTAGGTGAGGCCGATTCTCATATGGTGAGCGGGCGTCTCGCCCGCGTGCCGCGGTGCGTCTCGCACCGCGGCCATGGCCGCAACTCGACGATCGCCACCGGGCGAGACGCCCGGTGGTCGCGGGCGGGACGCCCGCGCTCCTACTCCGCGGCTCTCCCCTTCGGCTTGATCTTGATTCCGCGAGGAACGTCGCGAATCGCCTGCGGCTCGAAGCGGTCGGCCGTCCGGTTCAGCAGCTTCGCCACGCCCCGTTCGGCGAACGACTCCCGTTCGTCGCAGCGGTCGCACGAATGATGCTGCGACGGCACGTCGTCGTAGCGGCCGATCACGCCCTCGAAGTTGCGGTACACGACCGAGTCGCCGTAATGGCCGAGGATGTAATTCGGCATCAGCGGGATCTTGCCGCCGCCGCCCGGCGCATCCATCACGAACTGCGGCACGGCGAGGCCGGAAGTGTGGCCGCGCAGGTACTCGATGATCGCAATGCCTTCGCCGACCGAGGTACGGAAGTGCTCCGCGCCCATGACCTGGTCGCAGAGATAGAGGTAGTAAGGCCGCACGCGGATCTTCATCAATCCCTGCACGAGGTCGCGCATCGTGTACGGGCAGTCGTTCACGCCGCGCAGCAGCACGGCCTGATTGTTCACCGGCACGCCGGCGCGCAGCAGGCGATCGCAAGCGGCTGCCGACTCGGGCGTGATCTCGTTCGGATGGTTGAAGTGCGTGTTGATCCAGATCGGGTGATATTTCTCCAGCAGCGCGCACATCTCGGCGTCAATGCGTTGCGGGAGGAACACCGGCACGCGCGAGCCGAAGCGGATGATCTCCACATGCGGGATGGCGCGCAGGCCGGCGAGGATTTTCTCGAGGTAAGTGAGGGAGAGCGAGAGCGGGTCGCCGCCGGAGACGATCACGTCGCGGATCTCCGGATGCGCGGCGACGTACTCGATCATCTTCTCGATGCGGCGCTGGCCGGTCGTGCCGTCTTCGTCCACCCATTTCCGCTTGCGCGTGCAATAGCGGCAATACAACGGGCAGTACGACGTCACGAGAAACAGGCAGCGATCGGGATAGCGATGGACGATGCCGGTGACGGGCGAGTCGCCCTCTTCATTGAGCGGATCCCAAACCAGCTCGCCGGGATTCACCAGCTCTTCGATCGACGGCACGGACTGCACGCGCAGCGGATCGAGCGGATCGTCGAAGTCGATGAGGCAGAGGTAATACGGCGTGATGGCCGTGCGATAGAGCTCGAAGATCTCGGGCATCCGCTCCGCCGAAACGGCGTCGTTGCCGAAGAGCTCCTGAATCTGTTCGAGGGTCGTGACGCGATTCTTCTGCTGCCACTTCCAATCGTTCCACTGCTCGTCCGTGACGTTGGGGTACAGACGGGCGCGGTTCGCGCGGTAGGTATCGAGATGATTTTTGCGGGGAGCCGGAGAAGACGACGAGACGACGGGGAGGGTGGGTGTAGACGGAGGCTCGTCAGTCAGGGAGACGGAGCTCATTACGGGCATCCTTTCTTACTTCGACTCGGAATCTTCCGCAGTCGAATCAGCGATGGTCCTGGCCGGTATGTCAGCATCGCGCTCATGATAATCAACTTACTCTGGCGGGCTTGAGCAATGATCCTGCCGAATGTGCTTCAAAAAGGTGAACTGCATCACGAGGCACCCAAGCCGTGAAGCGGGTGCCGTTGTCGGTTTGCTGCGTTTCGTAGATCTGGGCGAGCTCGTGGAGCCGCGCGGCGAGCCGTGATTCCTCGTGCGGGATCTCGAGGTGCATGACTTCGCCGCCGAGGAGCTCGCGTTCGCGGATGGCTTCGACGAGGTCGTCGACGCCGGCGCCGGTCAGCGCGGAGATCGCGACGGCATCGCGCCGCCGCAACCGCGGCTGATCGCCCAGAACGTCGCTCTTGTTGTAGACCTCGAACACGCGGTCGGCTTCGACGCCGAGGTCGCGGAGGACTTCGTCGCCGATGGCGCGCTGGTCTTCGAACTGCGGATGGCTGTGATCGATCACGTGCAGCACGAGATCGGCGGCGACCGCTTCTTCCATCGTGGAGCGGAACGACGCGACGAGGTTGTGGGGCAGTTTGCGGATGAAGCCGACCGTGTCGATGATCACGGTCTCGCGGGGCATCTCGAACGCGGCCTTCTGCGACTTCGCATCCAGCGTCGCAAAAAGCTTGTTCGCCGCCTCGGCGCCCCCGCGTGTGAGGCGATTGTAGAGCGTCGACTTGCCGGCGTTCGTGTAGCCGACGAGCGCGACGGTGAACGCGTCGCTGCGCGCTTTGCGCTGCGTCTCGCGCGTCCGTTCGATGTGCTTGAGGTCTTCTTTCAGTTTCGCGATGCGGGTGCGGATGATGCGGCGGTCGAGCTCGAGCTGCGTCTCCCCGACGCCGCGTGTGCCGATGCCGCCCGCCTGCCGTTCGAGGTGCGTCCACGCGCGCGTCAGGCGCGGGAGCAGGTACTCGAGCTGCGCGAGCTCGACCTGCGTGCGCGCCTCGCGGCTGCGCGCGCGGCCGGCGAAGATGTCGAGAATCAGGCCGCTGCGGTCGATGACCTTGGCCTTCTCGATGATCTTCTCCAGGTTGCGGGCCTGGGCCGGCGAGAGGTCGTCATCGAAGACGACGAGGTTCGCATCGTGATACGCGACGAGCTGCTTGATTTCTTCGGCCTTGCCGCTGCCGACGTACGTGGCGGGATCGGGAGCCTGCCGTTTCGCCAGAACTTTCGCGAGGACGTCGCCGCCCGCGGTGCGGATGAGTTGCTCGAGCTCGTCGAGGTGCTCTTCGGCGACGCTGCGGGTGAGCTCGGGGAGGATGAGTCCGACGGAGATGACTTTCTCGGGCACGTTTGAGGAGCTCAAATATACAGGCTTTTGCGTAATACGTAAGTTGCCGGTTGCTGGTTGCTGGTTGCTGGTTGCTGGTTACTGGTTGCTGGTTACTGGTTACTGGTTGCTGGTTGCTGGTTGCTGGTTACTGGTTGCTGGTTGCCGGTTGCTGGTTGCTGGTTGCTGGTTACCGGTTGCTGGTTACCGGTTGCTGGTTGCTGGTTGCTGGTTGCCGGCAGAACGCAACTGCGCAAGCAACCAGCAACCAGCAACCAGCAACTATGATTCACCGATGTACTTTCTGTACGAGGTCGCGCTGTACCTCGTCCTGCTCCTCACGCTGCCGTACTTTCTGCTGATCGGCATCCTCCGCGGCAAGTACCTCTCCAACATCCCGGAGCGCCTCGGCAGATATCACGTCCGCCCCGAATCCCATGATTTGTGGATTCACGCGGTGTCGGTCGGCGAGACGCTCGCCGCGCGGCCGGTGGTGGAGGAGATCCTGCGCCAACGCCCGGAGACGTCGATCGTGTTCACCACCACGACGATCACCGGCCAGGCCCAGGCGCGGCGCCTCTATCCGGCCGCGACCGTGACGTACTTTCCGTTCGACTTCGCGTTCGCCGTCAAACGCTTTCTCGATCAGCACCGCCCGCGCGTGTTCGCCACGATGGAGACGGAGATCTGGCCGAACGTGACGAGGCTCGCCAGTTCGCGAGGCCTGCGCCTCGTGCTCGCGAACGGCCGTATCTCCGACCGCTCGTTTCCTCGCTATCGCGCGCTGCGCATGGGGCTCAAACGCATCCTGCGCCGCTACTCGCGCATCCTCGCCCGCGAGGACATGGACCGCGAACGCTTCGTCGCGATCGGCGCACCGTCGACGATCGTGGAGACGACCGGCAACGTGAAGTTCGATTACGAGCCGGACGTCGCGCCGCTGGAGATCGCATCGCGCCTCGACCAACTCATCGCCGGCCGCCAGGTCCTCGTCCTCGGTTCCACCATGGAAGGGGAAGACGAGGCGCTGCTGCCGGAGCTGGAGCGCTTCGTGGCCGAAGAGGATGCGTTCGTGGTGATTGCGCCGCGGAAGCCGGAGCGGTTCGAGATCGTCGCCGGCCTGCTCGCGACGACGAAGCTGGACGTCGTGCGGCGCAGCGATCTCGCCCGCGCCTCCGCCCGCCCGAACGTGCTGCTGCTCGACACGTTCGGCGAGCTGGCGAAGGTCTATCGCTACGCGAGCGCGGCGTTCATCGGGGGGACGCTCGCGCCGTTCGGCGGCCACAATCCGATCGAGGCGGCGGCGGCCGGCGTGCCGGTATGCTTCGGCCCCTCCATGTCCAACTTCCGCGAGATCGCCTCGGTCTTTCTGCGCGACGACGCGGCGACGCAAGTGCGCTCGGCTGCAGACGTGATCGCCTTCGCGAGCCGCATGTTTCACGATGCCGCGGAGCGCGTGGCGAGCGGCGAACGGGCCCGGCAAACGGTGCTGCAGAACCGTGGCGCGTCGGAGCGGACGGCGCGGCGCATCCTCGAGCTCCTGTGAATCCGCTCGACCTCCTGCTCGCGCCGCTTCGGACGGTGAATCGCCTGCGCCGCTGGCTCTATCGGCGCGGCATCCTTCGATCGAAGCGGCTTTCGGCGCCGGTCGTTTCCGTCGGCAATCTCGCGATGGGCGGCGCCGGAAAAACGCCCGCGGTGATCGCGATCGCGCGCCATCTCGCCACCAAACGCGTGGTGATCCTGACGCGCGGCTACGGGCGGAGCGGCGAAGGGGGCGAGGTCACTTCCCTCGATGCGGCGCGTTACGGCGACGAGCCGGTGCTGATGAAAACGCATGCTCCTAATGCACGCGTAATCGTTGGCTCGAATCGACATGAAAATGGCTCGAAAATCGATGCTGATATTTATGTGCTCGATGATGGCTTCCAGCATCTGCAGCTGGCGCGCGATCTCGACGTCGTGATCGACGGGCCGGCGAAGCTGCACCGCGAAGGGCGGTCGGCGCTGCGCGATGCGGACGTCGTCCTGAAGCGCAATCTGCAGGTGTTCGTGCCGCCGATCCGGCGCGCGTTCGCGTTCGCCGGGCTGGCGAACAACGAGCAGTTCTTCGCCACGCTGCGCAAGGAAGGCGTCGCGTTGGCCGGCACGCTGAGCTTTGCCGATCATCATCGCTACACGGCCTCCGACCTGGAGCGGATCCGCAAGGCGGCGAACGGACTGCCGATCCTGACGACGGAAAAAGACGCGGTGAAGCTGCCGCCGTCTGATGACATCATTGCGGTCCGCGCCGAATTCGTCCTCCCGCCGGAGGTGCTGGCGAAGATCGACGCGTTGCTCCGCTGATGGCCAAGCGAAAGAAGAGCGCGCTCCTCCAGCGTGTCGAATATGCCGCTTACCGCGTCGTCTCCCGCCTCGTGAATGCGGCGTCGGACGAAGGGCTGCTCCACTGGGGCTCGATCTTCGGCAATCTCAGCCGGCGGTTGCTCCGCGGGCGCGATCGCCTCGCCTTCCGCAATCTCCGCGCGGCGTTCCCGGAAAAGTCGGAACGGGAACTGCGCGCGGTGCTCGACGAATGCTGGCGCCACTTCGGCCGGGAGATGCTGCTCTTCGTCCAGATGCAGTCGATGTCGTTGGAGGAAATCGCCGACCGTTGCCCGTTCGTGAACGAGGCGATGCTGGAGGCAGCGGCGGCGGACGGCAACGGCGTGGTGCTCATCAGCGCGCACTTCGGCGGGTGGGAGGTGGGCGGGCTGGCCTTGATGGCACTCGTCGAAAATGTCCGCACCGTCGCCCGGCCGCTGGATAACGAGTATCTCGAACGTGACCTCGCCCGTCTCAGAGCGAGAACCGGCGCCGCGGTGATCGACCGCCGCCGTGCCGCGCGAGCGTTGATGAAGGGACTTTCCGAAAACGCCACGATCGTTCTGCTCCCGGACCAGGCGGTTCAGGAAAGAGAAGGCGTCCTCGTTCCGTTCCTGGGCCGCAACGCCTGGACGACGGATGCGCCGGCGAAGATGGCTTTGCGTAATGAGTCGGTGATTGTGTTCGCTTTTTGCATACCGGACGGCGCACGACACAGACTCGTATTCGAAGAGATGATCCGGGTTGCGGATCTGGCGAAAGAAGAGCGGGAGCCGTTGGCGCTCACGCGCAGAATCAACGATGCGATCTCGCGGAGGATCGCGTCGCGACCGGAGTGGTGGCTGTGGATGCACGATCGCTGGAAGGGGACGACGGGGAAAGCGTAATCACGAATGATGAGCGAAACAGTCGTCATTGGGCTCAATTGGGTCGGGGACAACATCCTCGCCCTCCCCACCTATCGCGCGTTGCAGCATCGCTTTCGCGCCGAGGGGGGAATCTCCGTCGCCGCGCCTGAGCACATCGCCACGCTCCTCGGCTCCGCCGGCATCTTCCGCAAAGTCATCCCCTGGAACGGCTCGACGCGCAATCGCATCTCGATGCTCCGCGCCGGACACTTCCGCCGGGCGATCATCCTGCCGAACTCGTTCCGCGCCGCGATGGTCTCCGCCGCGGCCGGGATTCCCGAGCGCTGGGGCTACTCCAGCGACTGCCGCGGCTTCCTCCTGACGAACGGCGTCGGCCGTCTGCGCGAACGCGGACATCAGCTCGAGGACTACTCCGCCCTTCTCGCCGCCCTCGACGCGCCGCGTGTCGTGGACGAGATCCCCACGTTCTCCCTCCCCTCGAACCTCCGCGAGAAAGCGCGCAAACGCCTCCGGGCGCTCGGCATCCGCCTCGATCGCCCGCTGTTCGGCGTGCACGCCGGTGGGTTGTACGGACGTGCAAAGCATTGGGGCGACGAGCGTTACTGTGAAGTCTCGGAACGGCTGCGCGCCGACGGCTACGACGTCGTGCTCCTGACGAGCCCCGGCGAGCGCGTGCAGGCGCAGGCGATCGCCGAGGCGGCGGGCGTGCCGATGATCGGCCAGAACGGCGACGTGCTGGAGCTCGCGGCCGCGATCGGCCACTGCTCGATCGTGATCACGAACGACAGCGGCCCGCTGCACCTCGCCGCCGCGCTCGCGGTGCCGACGGTGTCGATCTTCGGCCCGACCGATCCCGGCCGCACGGTGATCCCCGGCGCGAGCCGCGTGATGCGTAAAGCGGTCGGCTGCCAGCCTTGCTACCAGCGCCAGTGCCCGCTGCGCCATCACCGCTGCATGACGGAGATCGCGGTCGACGACGTTTACGGCGCGGCCATCGGCCTCTTTCAGGAGATCGACGGCAAGGTGGAAAGCGCCCGCCTCCTATAAGCCGGCACGGCCGACGGCAGCCGGCACGGCCGACGGCGGCCGGCACGGCCGGCGGCGTTGGTTGCCCAAGGCTCGGCGACCCGTTGCGCACGAAGAGCAGCCCCTATAATCCTTCCGCGTGGCCGAAGAAAAACTCTACAAGATCGGCGAGGTCTGCCGCATGGCGGACGTGCAGCCGTACGTCCTCCGCTACTGGGAGACCGAGTTCCCCGCGCTCGCGCCGAACAAGAGCGGCGGCGGCCAACGCCTCTACACGAAACGCGAGATCGACATCATCCTGCGCATCAAGCAGCTGCTCTACTCCGAAGGCTTCACGATCGCCGGGGCGAAGAAGAAGCTGGAACAGGAGCTGAGCGAGCCCGTCGCGCCGCCACCCGTTGCGCCTGCGCCGAAAGCGTCGCGCTCGCGCGCGGTCGCGAGCCCGAAGCTGGATGGGATCCGTCAGGAGCTGCGGGCGATTCTGGAGATGCTCAAGGCGTAGCCGCGAACAACGCCACGATCCGTTCCAGCCCCACGCGATCCTCCTCGTCGAACGAGTCCAACTCGTCGGAGTCGACGTCGAGCACGGCCAGTAGCTCGCCGTCGCGGCCGAACACCGGGACTACGATCTCGGACTTCGAGTTTGGGTCGCAGGCGATGTGGCCGGGGAACTGGTGGACGTCGGGGACGATCACGGTCTCGCGGCGGGCGGCGGCGGTGCCGCAGACGCCTTTCCCGATCTCGATCTGCAGGCAGCCGACGGTTCCGATGTAGGGGCCGACGACGAGACGGCCATCGAGCATCCGATAGAAGCCGGTCCAGAAGAAGTGGGGGAA
>JAFAVZ010000111.1 GCA_019242175.1 Acidobacteriota bacterium | reverse complement strand
TCCTGCAGGCGGCGACGGTCGCGAAGCCGGCGCTGCGGGGCACGGCGAAGAACTGCATCCTCATCTTCCTGTCGGGCGCGCCGAGTCACTCGGATACGTGGGACCTGAAGGAAGGGCCGTGGACGCCGCGCACGTTCGCGCCGACGGACTACGGCGAGATTCGCTGGCCGCAGGGGCTGATGCCGAAGACGGCGGAGCATGTCGGCAAGCTGGGGATCATCCGCAGCGGCATGTCGTGGGCGGCCGTGCACGATCTGGCGCAGACGTGGGCTCAGATCGGGCGCAATCCGGCCAGCCAGTCGGCGTCGATTGCGCCGCACATCGGCGCCGTCGCGGCGCTGGAGGCGCAGACGTCGCGCCAGCCGGGCGACGTGCTGCCAGGCTTCATCGCCATGAATCAGGTGCTCGCGGGCTCCGGATACCTGCCGTCGCAGTACGCGCCGTTCGGCGTGTCGCCGGCGACGAATGGCGTGCCGGCGATGACGCATCCGGATGGCCAGGCGCGTTTGCAGGAGCGCTGGCAGTTGCTGCAGAAGATCGATCGGGTGCGCGCGAACGGCGCATTGGGCCGGAATGCGTCAGACATGGCGGGCTTCTACGACTCGGCGAAGAATCTCGTCGATTCGCCGGACGCGAGCCGGCTCTTCACGTTCACGAGCGGCGATCACGTGCGCTACGGTTCGACGCCTTTCGGCGACTCGCTCGTCGTCGCGCGCAATCTTCTGAACGCGCGACGCGGCACGCGTTTCGTGCAGGTCACGCTGGACGGTTGGGATCATCACAGCGACATCTACTCGGCGTTGCCGGCGCAGATGCGCACCTTCGATCCGGCGTTTGGCGCCCTCCTCGGCGATCTCTCCACGACCGCCGGCTCCGAGGCGGGGAAGACGATGCTCGATGAGACGCTGGTCGTGGTGCTGGGCGAGTTCGGCCGCACCGTCGGCCCGCCCAACAGCGCCGGCGGTCGCGATCACTTCCTGCGCATGTCGATCGTTATGGCGGGCGGCGGCGTGCGTGGGGGCCACGCCGTCGGCAAGACGGATGACCGAGGCGCGGGGGCGGTGGAGTACGGTTGGTCGGCAGACCGCGACGTCCGTCCCGAAGACGTCGCGGCCACCATCTACTCCGCGCTCGGCATCGACTACACGGCCGTGCGTCGCGATGCGCCGCTCGGGCGGGTGTTCGAGTACGTGCCGGGTGCGAAAGACGGGATCTACTCGGCCGTCGACGAGCTGTTCTGAGCTGCGTTGGTTGGCCAAGCCGTCACCGGGGTTTGCGTTCTGGCGACGCGATCAAAGTTGAGGAGGATGCGAAGCATGCGGAGTGCGCGACTTCTAGGGATCTTGTTTGCTGCGGGTGTCGCGACCGCGCAACAGCCGAGCGCCGATTGCGCCTTCGACGCGATGCGCTTGCGCAGCCCGCGCGAGATGTATCACCAGCTCTCGACGCGCACCGAGCTCGTCGCGCCATCGGCGATTGCGAGTGCGCCCGGACGTCGCCGTCCGAGTCCACCTGCGAAAGGTTTGACGCCGCCCGCGCCGCGGAGCTTCATCGACTCCGAGATCTTCGGAAAAATGGTGAAGGACGGCATCCCATGGACGAATCCCTCATCCGACGCCGAGTTCCTCCGCCGCGTCACGCTCGACCTCACCGGCGAGATTCCCGACGCCGCGACCGTCAAGGCATTCCTCGCGGACGCGGACGAGGCGAAGCGCGACAAGGTCATCGATCGCTTGCTCGCGTCCGATGCGTTCGCCGATCGCTGGACGATGTGGTTCGGCGATCACGTCCAGAACGTGCAGTTCGCCCAGAACGTGTTCCTCGGCCCCGCTGCACGCAACGCCTACTACAACTACATCCACGACGCTTTCGCGTCCGGCAAGCCTTATGACGTGATGGTCCGGGAGCTGATCTCCGGCGTCGGCGACAACGAGAAGAACGGGAACGTCAACTATCTCCTTCGCCAGTTGCAGGGGAACGGGCCGCTCCAGGACACCTACGACAACCTCGCCGCCTTCACCGGCCAGCAGTTCCTCGGGCTGCCGCTCGTCTGTCTCTCCTGCCACGGAGGGCTCGGACATCTCGAACAGGTGAACACGGGAATGGTGAAGCGGACGCGCCGCGACTTCTGGCAGATGGCCGCGTTCTTCACCCAATACTCCCGGCAGCGCCTCAGCTTCGAAACGCCGCATTCGGTGGTCTCGGACGTCTTCGAAGGCGACTACTTGCTGAACACCGACTTCGGGAACAAGACGCCGCGCGTCCCCGGAGCGGATGGCGCGACCAGCGTCGAGCCGGCGTTCTTCCTCACTGGCGAGAAGCCCGCGTTGGGTGAGACGCGGCGCGCGGCACTCGCGCGCATGGTGACCGCGCACCCGCAGTTCGCCCGCGCGGCCGTGAATTACCTCTGGAAAGAGATGTTTGGAATGGGACTCGTCGAGCCGGTCGACTCCTTCGATCTGCTGCGTCAGGATGCCGCGACTCTCCCCTCCGGTGCGACATTGCAGCCTACGCATCCGAAGCTGCTCGACCAGCTCGCCGAGTCCTTGATTGCGAGCGGCTACGACATCCGCTCACTGCTGCGGCTGATCGCCCGCTCGAACGCGTATCAGCTGTCGTTGGCGTATGCGCCGGGCGGCTGGAACGAGAGCTGGACGCCGTACTACGCGCGGCATTACGCGCGGCGTCTGATGGCCGAGGAGGTGCTCGATGCGATCTCGCAGGCGACGAATGTTCGCGGACCGAGGAAGGCGATGCAGTTTCTCGACACGGGCGACGGCGGAACGGAGGCGCCGTTTCTGAACGCGTTCGGACGGGGCAACCGCGACGATGCCGAGCGCAAGGACGACAGCTCGATCCTGCAGTCGCTGGAGATGCTCAACGACCGCATCGTGACCAGCCGCGTGAGCGCAACCGCGACCGGCTCGCTCGTGCAAACGCTGGTGAAGAAGAACGAGCCGCCGGATGCCATCGCCGACGCGCTCTACCTCGCAACGCTTTCCCGCTATCCGACGGCGAAAGAGAAAACCATCGCCGTCGCCTACCTCGGCACCGGTGCGCTGGACCGCAAGGCCGAGGATCTGCAGTTCGCTCTGCTGAACAAGATCGAGTTCCTGTTCCACTGAGCGGGCACGGCCCGCTGCGCTCATTGGCCAAGCCTTCACCAGGTTTCGCGTCTTGCGGGGAAGGATGGCGGCGTGGGGGGCGGGCTTCCGCCCGTCCCGGACCGGCGAAGGCCGGTCCTTACTTGGATGTCATTCGAGGTTTTTTCATGACGAAGAAATGTGATTGCGACCACAAAGGATCGTTCCCCGTCTTCGGCGAAGGCTTCAGCCGCCGCCGATTCCTGAAGATCGCCGGAACGGGTCTCGTGGCGTCGTACTTTGTCGACGTCCTCAGCCCGTCGCTGCTCGAAGGGGCGGTGACGGTGAAGCCGACGCTGCGGAGCACGGCGAAGAACTGCATCCTCCTCTTCATGAACGGCGCGCCGAGCCATGTCGACACGTTCGATCTGAAGGAAGGCGCGTGGACGCCGAAGGAGTTCGCGCCGACGAGCTACGGCGATCTTCGCTTCCCGCAAGGCCTGATGCCGAGCACGGCGGAGCACGTCTCGAAGCTGGGGATCATCCGCCCGGTGCTGTCGTGGGCGGCGGTGCACGGTCTCGCGGTGCAGTGGGCCCAGATCGCGCGCAATCCGGGCGGTGCGACGGGACGGATCGCGCCGCACATCGGTGCGGTCGTGGCGCTCGAGGCGCAGAAGTCGCGCAAGCCGACGGACATCCTGCCCGGCTTCGTCTCCATCGACCAGATCATGGCCGGCGCCGGCTATCTGCCCGCGAAGTACGCGCCGTTCGGCGTGGTGCCGAACGCGAGCGGGCTCTCGGCGCTCACGCATCCGGACGGCGCCAATCGTTTCGCCGATCGCTGGCAGCTGCTGGAACAGATCGATCCCGATCGAGCGACGACGACGGCGGAGCTGGGGAAGAACGCCGCGGACATGGCGAACTTCTACGACTCGGCGAAGACGCTGATCGACTCGCCGGACGCGAGCAAGCTGTTCGGATTCACGGCCGAGGAGCATGCGCGGTACGGCGGCACGCCGTTCGGCGATGCGCTGCTCGTCGCGCGCAATCTGACGTCGTCCGGCCGCGGCACGCGCTTCGTGCAGGTCACGCTCAGCGGCTGGGACCTGCACGCGAACATCTATACAGGCCCGGTTTCGATGTTCACGCAGATGCAGATCTTCGACCCGGCGTTCGGCGCGCTGCTGACCGATCTCTCGGCGATGCCTGGCTCCGAGCCGGGCAAGACGCAGCTCGACGAAACCCTCGTCGTCGTCCTCGGCGAATTCGGCCGCACCGTCGGCCCGCTGAATTCGTCGAAGGGCCGCGACCACTATCTCCGCATGTCGGTGGCGATGGCCGGCGGCGGCGTCCGCGGCGGCCGTGCGATCGGGCAGACGGACGAAAAAGGCGCCGGCGTCGTGGAGTACGGCTGGTCCGCGAACCGCGACGTGCGTCCCGAAGACGTGACGGCGACGATCTACTCCGCGCTCGGCATCGACTACACCACCGTCCGCCTCGACGATCCCCTCGGCCGCGGCTTCGAATACGTCCCCTTCGCGAAAGAGGGGACGTACGGATCGGTGGAGGAGCTGTTCTGAGCGGTTGCTGGTTCCTGGTTGCTCGTTGCTCGTAGGGCCACTGCTCGCCCCGGCGGAAGGGCGCAAGTAACCAGCAACAAGCAACCAGCAACCAGTACAATCCGCCCCCGTGCAAGACGATCCCCTGCCGCGCAAGTTGCCGGAGCGAACCGGGAGGCACTTTTGCGTGAAGTGTCTGGCCGAGGTTTCGGGGGAGGAGTATTTTCGGAACGACCAGGTTTGCGATGCGTGCGCGGCGGAGGAAGAGTACCCGCTGAAGTCCACGCCGGAATCCGCGAAAGCAGATGAGCGGTAGGGTCGCGGTCGTTCACGACTGGCTGACCGGCATGCGAGGAGGGGAGGCGGTCCTCGAAGCCATCCTCGATCTCTTCCCAAACGCGGAGCTCTTCACCCTCTTCCACTTCCGCGGCAGCGTCTCGGAGAAGATCGAGGCGCGGACGATCCACACGTCGTTTCTACAGAGCGTCGCGCAGCGGGTGAGCGATTATCGCCAGCTCCTTCCTCTCTATCCGCGCGCGGCGCGATCGCTCGACCTGCGCGGCTTCGATCTCGTCGTCTCCTCCAGCCACTGCGTCGCGAAAGGGGTGCATGCGCGCGGCGCGCGGCACATCACGTACTGCCATACGCCGATGCGCTACATGTGGGACCGCTTCGACGACTACTTCCCGAAGTCGAAGCCGGCGTTGCGCCTCGCGGCGAGCGCGTTGCGGCCGTGGCTGCAGCGATGGGATCGCGACACGCGCGGCGTCACGCAGTTCCTGGCGAACTCCCGCTTCGTGGCGAAACGGATCGAGACGTATTACGGGCGGAGTGCGGACATCGTGCCTCCGTTCGTCGATGAAAGGTTCCTCCGGCCGCCGCTGCAGAACGAACGGGAAGACTTCCATCTCATCGTCTCCGCGCTCGTGCCGTACAAGAAGATCGAGCTGGCGATCGAGAGCGGGCGGAAGATCGAGATCATCGGCGGCGGCCCGCTTTTACGGAAACTCCAGCGGCAGGCCGGACCCAACGTCCGGTTCCTCGGTCCCGTATCGAGGGATAGAATCATCGAGCGGCTCTCCCGGGCGCGGAGCCTGATCCTGCCGGGAATCGAGGATTTCGGGATCACTCCGCTCGAGGCGATGGCGCTCGGGACGCCCGTCGTCGCGCTGGGGCAGGGCGGCGTGCTGGACACGGTCGTGCATGGGAGGACCGGCATCCTCTTCGAAGAACCGATGGTAGATTCGTTGCTCAGGGCGCTGGACGCCGTGGAGTCGCGGAGCTGGGATCGCGAGGCGCTGCGCGCGCACGCGGCCTCGTTCTCGCGCGAGCGCTTCCTGCGCCAGTTCGCCGCGGCGATGCAACCATGATCGAGAAAAAGCACCGCGCACTCGCGGGGATCTACCTCCTGATCGACGCGCTCGCGTCGAACCTGGCCATGCTCTGCGCCTGGTTCCTCCGCTTCCAGTTCGCGATCATCCCGGTGACGAAGGGCACGCAGCAGCTGGAGAACTACATCGCCCTGCTGCCGATCGTCACCGTCGTCTTCCCGCTCGCGTTCGCCGCGCAGGGCTTGTATCGCGTCCAGACGACGCGGGGCCGCACCGAAGAATGGCTCGGCGTGGCGATGAGCTCCGTGCTGGCGACGATCGTCCTCTCCGGCGTGCTCCTCTGGGTTCGTCCCGCCGGCGGCAGCGACCTCTTCTACTCCCGCGCCACGCTCCTCATCTTTCTCTTCTGCACGATCGTGTTCGTGATCGTCGGCCGCATCGTCGTGCGCTTCTCGGTGGAACGGCGGCACCGGCAGGGGAAGGATCTCGACCGCGTGCTCATCGCCGGCAACGGCGACCTCGCCCGCGCCGTCGTCGAACGGATGCGCGCGCATCGCGATCAGCTCGGCTTCCGCATCGTCGGCTATCTCCGCAACGGCGAAGGCGCGGAAGTCGCCGAGCTTCCCTGCCTCGGCTCCATCGACGACGCCGAGCAGGTGATCGAGCGGCACAACATCGACCACGTGTTCGTCGCGCTGCCGCATGCTTCGTCGCAGGCGATGATGGCGCTGCTGGACCGCCTCGTGCGGAGCACCGTCTCGATCCACGTGGTGCCCGACCTGCTGCAGTTCATGGTCCTCCGGTCACGCGTCGAAGACATCGACGGCCTGCCGACCATCAACCTTTCCGAAACGCCGCTCGAAGGCTGGAACCGTTTCGCGAAACGCGGCTTCGACCTGCTCGTGGCGAGCCTCGCGCTGCTCGTGCTCTCGCCGGTGATGGCCGGTATCGCGCTGCTCATCTGGCTCGAAGACAAGGGCCCCATCTTCTACCGCCAGGTACGCATGGGCCTCGACGGCAAGTCGTTCGACATCGTGAAGTTCCGTTCCATGCGCGTCGGCGCCGAGCAACAGACCGGAGCGGTGTGGGCGGAAAAAGACGACCCGCGCCGCACACGCCTCGGCACTTTCCTGCGCACCTGGTCGCTCGACGAGTTACCGCAGCTGTGGAACGTGCTGATGGGCGACATGAGCGTCGTCGGCCCCCGCCCGGAACGCCCGCAGTTCGTGCAACAGTTCCGCGCCGAGTTCCCGCACTACATGCTGCGCCACAAGGTGCGCGCGGGGATGACCGGCTGGGCCCAGGTACATGGCTGGCGCGGCAATACCTCGATCCGGATGCGCATCGAGCACGACCTCTACTACATCGAGAACTGGTCGCTGATGCTCGATCTGAAGATCCTGTTCATGACCGTGGTGCACGGGATTCGACACGAGAACGCGTACTAGGGACGCTCGGTGTCATCCTGAGCCCCGAAGAGGGCGAAGGATCTCCCGGCACGAACGCTGAGCGCACGCATCAGGAGATCCTTCGCCGTCTATGCGGCTCAGGATGACAGCGTGCCCGCGCATGGCCGTGATGCACGGGATTCGACACGAGGACGCGTACTAGGGCCGTGTCGTCCTGAGCCCCGAAGAGGGCG
Source organism: Acidobacteriota bacterium (assembly GCA_019242175.1). GTDB lineage: Bacteria > Acidobacteriota > Thermoanaerobaculia > Gp7-AA8 > Gp7-AA8 > JAFAVZ01. The sequence continues at coordinate 11,235 of JAFAVZ010000111.1, read as the reverse complement.
AAGGATCTCCCGGCACGAACGGTGAGCGCACGCATCAGGAGATCCTTCGCCGTCTTCGCGACTCAGGATGACAGCGTGCGCGCGCATATAATCCGCCCCCTCATATGGGCAAGAACTCCGACGCATTTTTTCAGCGGGCGCAAGTGGTGATTCCGGGCGGCGTCAACTCGCCGGTCCGGGCTTTCAAGGGCGTGGGCGGGACGCCGCCGTTCATCGAACAGGCGCAGGGCTCCCGCATCTTCGACGCCGACAACCTCCAATACATCGACTGTGTCGGCTCCTGGGGGCCGATGATCCTCGGGCACGGCCATCGTTACGTCGTCGAGGCGGTGAAGAAAGCCGCCACGCGTGGTTTCTCCTTCGGCGCTCCTACGCTCGGCGAAGTCGAGCTGGCGGAGATGATCGCCGCCGCGGTTCCTTCCATCGAAATGCTCCGCCTCGTGAACAGCGGCACCGAGGCGACGATGAGCGCGCTGCGGTTGGCGCGGGCGGCGACGGGGAGGGCGAAGATCATCAAGTTCGATGGTGGCTATCACGGCCACGTCGACTCGCTCCTCGTCAAGGCCGGCTCCGGCGCGGCAACGTTCAACGTTCCCGACTCGGCTGGCGTGCCGAAGGCGGTGACGGAGCTGACGATCAGCGTTCCGTACAACGACCTCGAAGCGGTGCGCGAGGCGATGAGCGACGAAGTCGCGGCGGTGATCGTCGAGCCGGTCGCGGGCAACATGGGCTGCGTTCCGCCGGCCGAGGGGTTTCTGCAGGGATTGCGCGAGATCTGCGACGACTCCGGCGCGTTGCTCATCTTCGACGAAGTCATGACCGGCTTCCGCGTCGCATACGGCGGGGCGCAGACGTTGTACGACGTGCGGCCGGACATCACGACGCTCGGCAAGATCATCGGCGGCGGCATGCCGATCGGCGCGTACGGCGCGTCGAGCTCGCTGATGGACTACGTTTCGCCGGTCGGCCCGATGTATCAGGCGGGCACGCTGAGCGGTAATCCGGTGGCGGTCGCCTCCGGCCGGGCGACGCTCAGCGTCCTGAAGAACTCCTCGATCTATGCCGATCTCGAAGAGCGCAGCGCGGAGTTCGAAGAGGGCGTGCGGGCGGCGGCGGAGAAGCACGCCGTGCCGCTCACGATCAATCGCGTCGGCTCGATGTGGACGATCTTCTTCGCCGAAAGGCCGGTGACCGATTTCGTTTCGGCGGACAAGTCGAATCGGGAGAAGTTCGCCCGCTTCTTCCACCTCATGCTCGGCGAGGGCGTCTATCTGCCGCCGTCGCAACTCGAAGCGGCGTTCTTCTCCGCGGCGCATGCGAAGAAGGACGTGTCGCAGATGATCGAACGCGTCGACCGGGTGCTGAAGAAGATCGCCTGGGAGTATGAGAAGTAGTTGCTGGTTGCTGGTTGCTAGTTGCTGGTTGCTAATTGCTGGTCGTTAGTTGGTTGTTGTTAGTTGGTTGTTGTTAGTTGGTTGTTGTTAGTTGGTTGTTGAGTGTTAGTTACTGGTTGGTGGTTACTTGCGCTCAGCGCCTGGAACCGACAACTGCACCAGCAACCAGCAACCAGCAACCAGCAACTAGCAACCAGCAACTAGCAACCAGCAACTAGCAACTACTCCAGCCCGCGTTGGAGTCCGCGGACAGCCGACACTTTTCGGATCGCGAGCAGCGTTCCGGCGATGTACGGCTCCGCGCCCGGCCCGCCCTCATAGCGGATCGAGAGGCGTTCGTCTTCGCGGCCGAAGAGGACTTCGACGGCGATGACGTGGCCGGGCAGGCGGACGGAGTGGATCTGCGAGCCGGCGACTTCGGCGCCGCGCGCGTCCGGACGCCCTTGCGTGTCGGCGACCGCGATCTTCGTCTGCGGCGGCGCGACCTGCGACAGGCGCCAGGCGAGCTCGCGTGCCGTGCCGCTCGGCGCGTCCGGCTTCGCGTCGTGCGCGTAGTCGATGATCTCCCAGCTCGGCATGTGCTGCGCCGCGATGGCCGCGAACTGTTGAAGCAGCGCCGCGGAGATGGCGAAGTTGCCGACCGCGATCACCCCGACGCTCTTCGCCTGCGCCGCCGCGTCGATCTCCTGATAGTCGAGATCGGAGAGGCCCGAGCTGCCGACCACGACGTGGCGCCCGGCGTCGATCGCGAGGAGGACGTTGCGCTTCACCGCCGTCGCGCTCGTGTAGTCGACGAACACGTCGCTCGGCGTTTCGAGCGCTTCTTCCGTCGTCCCGACGATCGTCAGCTCGCCGAGCGGCGCGCCCGCCGAGGAACGCGAAGTCGCCGCGACGAGCTCGAGATCCTCGGCATGACTGATGGCGGCAGCGAGCGGCTTCCCGATCCAGCCGGTAGCGCCGGCGAGCGTGACTTTCAACATGGGTCGCGGATTGTACGCGTGAAAATGTAGGGGCGGGCTTCAGCCCGTCCGGGCCGGCTGAAGCCGGCCCCTACATCTTACGTTTCGCCGTACGTGAGGACGGGCTTCAGCCCGTCCTGGGACCGGCTGAAGCCGGTCCCCACGTCTTACGTTTCGCCAAAACGTAAGTGAGGACGGGCTTCAGCCTGTCCGGGCCGGCTGAAGCCGGCCCCTACATCTTACGTTTCGCCAAAACGTACGTGAGGACGGGCTTCAGCCCGTCCTGGGACCGGCTGAAGCCGGTCCCCACGTTTCCCCTCACCGCAAGAGCCGGCCGCCGTCTACTGGGAGTGTCACGCCGGTGATGTAGTCGCTCTGCATCAGGAAGACGATCGTGCGCGCGACTTCCTCCGGCGTCCCGGGACGTTTCAGCACCGTCGGCTCGACCGCTGCCGCCCGTTCCGTGGCATCGAAGTCTTCGGGCAGGAGAACCGGACCGGGAGCGACGGCGTTCACGAGCACGTTCGGCGCGAGGGCCTTCGCCAGGCCCTTTGTCATCGTCACGATCGCCGCCTTGCTCATCGAATACGGCAGATAGCCGGGAAAGGGCAGCGTCGCGGCGATGTCCGCCATGCTGACGATCCGGCCGAAGCCGTTCGCTTTCATCTGCAGACCGAGGCGTTGGGCGAGGAAGAACGGGGCGCGGACGTTCAACGCGAACGTTTCGTCGAAGCTGTCGAACGTGACGTCGCCGAGCTTCTCGTTCGTGAAGCTAGCGGCGGAGCTCACGAGCAGGTCGATGCGCGGCAGCGACACGAGCAGCGACTCCACGCCGTCGCGCGTCGAGAGATCGGCGTCCTGGCTCGACGTCGCGATCACGTGCGCGCCGGCTTCGCGCAACGCATTCGCGATCGCCAGGCCGACGCGGCGTTTGCCGCCGGTCACGAGCGCGGTGCGGCCTTCGAGCGGGACCATCATTCCTCCGACCAGCGCTCGCGCACGGAGAGCCAGCTGCCGAACCAGCCGGCGAGCATCCCCCCAGCGACGAGCGCGGCAATCTTCTGCCACGGCAGGAAGCCGACGAACAGGAAGCCCCACAGCAGCGAGCTCGAAGGCGCGATCGTTCGCCGCGCTGCTTCGAAGAACACGTAAAGCAACCCGACCGACAATAGCCCGCCGAGCGTTCCCTGCAGCAGTCCCTCGATGAGGAACGGTCCGCGGATGATCCGCTCCGTCGCGCCGACGAGGCGCATGATCTCGATCTCTTCGCGGTAGAGCATCATCGTCAGGCGGATGACGTTCGCGATCGTGAACGCCGCGGCGACGGCGAGGATCCCGCCGGCCACGATGCCCGCCAGGTTCACGATCCCGACGAGCCGCTTCAGCCGGTTCAGCCACTCCCAGTCGAACTGCACCTGCTCGACGCCGGCGATGCCGCGCAGCTGGGCCATGTCCTGATCGAAGCCGCGCGACTGCGCAATCTGCGGCGTCACTTCGACTTCGAACGAAGGCGGGAAAGGATTCTCCTCGAGCTGGCCCACCACCTCGGACAAGTTGGAGAAGTAGCTGCGGAAGCGCGCCAGCGCCTGTTCGCGCGTCACGAATTGGCGATGGGCGAGCGTCGGCCGCGCAGCGAGAAAAGCATCCACCGTGCGCACCTCTTCATCCGTCGCCTCGGTCTCCAGATAGATGTTGACCCGCGACTTGCCCTGCCACTGCGTCACGGCGCGTTCGAGGTTTTCGGCGACGAGCAGGCACGAGCCGAGGATCAGCAGAGAGATGGTGATCATCGCGACAGCGACGAAGCTCGTCCGTTTCGAGATCCAGATCCGGCGCACCGCCTCGCGGAAAAAGTACGAGAACGCGTTCGAGGGAACTTCCGGCTCTTTGCGGCCGGGGATGAAGTCGCGGGCCATCGTCAGGAAGAAGCCAGGCCGAAGAGCTGCGTGTCCGTCCGCACCACTTTCTCCAGCGGCGCCGCCTTCTCCTCGGTGATCCGGCCGTGCTCCAGCGAGATGATGCGCCGGCCGCTCTCCCGGATGAGATCGCGGTCATGCGTCGCCAGCAAAATCGTCGACCCGCGCAAATTCGCCTCGGCGAAGATCTGCACGATGTCGCGCGAGAGGTCGGGATCGAGGTTGCCCGTCGGCTCGTCGCCGATGAGGATCAGCGGGTCGTTGATGAGCGCCCGCGCGATGGCCACGCGCTGTTGCTCGCCGCCGGAGAGGTGCGGCGGATACGCGTTCAGCTTGTGATGCAGACTCACCGCGCGCAGCGCCTGGTAAGCCTTCTTCTTGTGCTCCTTCGGTGGAACGTTCAGCACGGTGAGGATGAACGACAGGTTCTCGAACACCGTCATCCGTTCGATGAGCTTGAAGTCCTGAAAGACCATGCCGATCTCGCGGCGGAAGTAGGGGAGCTGCGACCGGCGCATCGCATTCAGGTTCCGGCCGTTCACGATGATCTGACCCTCGGTCGGCTGCATCTGGCGCAGGATCAGTTTCAGAAGCGTCGACTTGCCCGCGCCGCTGGGGCCGGTGAGGAAGACGAAGTCGCCCTTCTCGATGTGGAAGGTGACGTCATGAAGCGCGGTCGAGTACCGGTCGAATTTCTTCGTGACGTGGTAGAAGTGGATCATCGATCGACCCCAATGTTAGCGCACTGGCGACGCGCGGCTCGTCCAGCGATGCGCGAACGTGTAGAACGTCGGCAAGGCGAAGAGCGTGAAGAGCGTCGAGGTGACGAGCCCGCCGATCATCACGATGGCCAACGGCCGCTCGATCTCCGTTCCATGCAATCGCAACACTAGCAGCGGCAGCAGACCGAGAATCGCCGTGCAGGCGGTCATCAGCTTCGGGCGGACGCGGCCGATGCAGGCCTCGCGTAGCGCGTCGTCGAACGAGAGGCCCTCGCTCATCAGACTCTTCGTCTGGGTGATGAGCACCAGGCCGTTCTGCACGGCGATGCCGAACAGACCGATCAACCCGACGAGTGACGAAACGTTCCAGCTTTCGCGCGCGATCATCAATGCCGCGATACCGCCGATGAACGCCGTTGGCAGCGTCGTCAGGATGACGAGCGCCTCGGCGGTCGATCCGAGGGCGAGATAGAGAAGGATGAAGACGGCGAACACGGCGATCGAGATGGCGACGAGCAGCGCTCGCGTTGCGCGCTCCTGGCTCTCGACGCGGCCGCCGACGTTCAGGAAGTAGCCGGCCGGCAGGCGCACCTCGCGTTCGAGCCTGGCGCGGACTTCGCGCGCGGCGCCGCCGAGGTCGCGGCCTTCGATGCTGGATTCGACGGCGATGCGCCGGCTGCCCGCCTCGCGACGGATCGCGCCGGGGCCGAACGTCTTCGTGATCGTCGCCAGCTGGTCCAGCGGGATGCGCGAGCCGTCGTGGCCGTCGATCAGCAGCGAGCCGATCGCGCCCATGTCGTTGCGCGCGTCGTCCTGCAAACGCACGACGAGGTCGTAGCTGCGTTGCCCGATCCAGATGCTCGACGCCTCTTCGCCGACCATGCCGATGCGGATCGCATCGATCACATCGCCCGGCGTGAGTCCCACGCGCGCGGTCGCCTCGCGATCGACGGCGATGCGCAACTGCGGCAGGCCGGTCATCTTTTCTACGCGCAGATCGGCTACACCTTCGACGCGGCCCATGATCGCTTTCGCTTTCTCGCCGAGTGCCGCGAGCGTGTCGAGATCGGGACCGAACACGCGCACCGACAGATCGGCCGGCGTGCCGCCGAGGCCTTCGTCGATGCGCATGCCGAGAGGCGTGGTGAAGAGGAGCGAGACGCCGGGCACATGCTCGACGCGTTCGCGCATGTCGCGTTCGATCGTTTTCAGATCCCGCGAGCGTTGCTTCTTCAAGACGACGAGCACATCCGAGATCGTGTGCGGCATCGGATCCTCGGTCCGTTCGGCGCGGCCCGTTCGGCGCACGACGTCTTCCACTTCGGGAATCCCGCGGAACAGGTCTTCCACGCGATGGTTCAGCCGATCCACCTCATCGAGCGAAGCCTCGGGCGGGAGGATCGTCTGGACGAGAAACGCGCCCTCGTCGAGCTGGGGCATGAAGTCGGTGCCGACGAAGAAGGCTAGCGACAGCGCCGGAATCGTGATCGCGAGCGTGACGAGCTGCACTACGCCGGCGCGGCGCAGGCAGCGATCGAGGAGCGGCGCGTACCACCACTTGATCTTGCGGATCACGCGCACGTCTTCGTCTTTCCCCTCGGCGCGCGGACGGAGGAAGAACGCGGCGGCGATCGGCACGACGGTCAGCGCAAGGACGAGCGATGCCGCGACGGCCGCGATCACCGCGGCGGCTAGCGGCTTGTACATCCGTCCTTCGATCCCGGTCATGGCGAAGAGCGGGACGAAGACCGCGATCACGATGAGCGTCGCAAACGCGATCGGGCGTCCGACTTCGATCGAAGCGGCGAGCGCGGTCTCCGAGCGGCGCGCATCGCGATGCTGCGTCAAGCGATGCACGACGTTCTCGACGACGATGATCGCGGCATCGACCAACAGCCCGACGGCGATCGCGAGCCCGCCGAGCGTCATCGTGTTCAGGCCGACGTTGGCTTGGCGGAGGAAGATGCCGGCGAGCGCGAGCGACAGCGGAATGGTGAGCGTCACGACGAGCGCTGCGCGCAGATCGCCGAGGAGGACGAACAGCACGAGGATGACGAAGAACGCGCCGATGAGCACCGCGCGTCCGACGCCGCCGAGGGAGGATTGGACGAGCTCCGATTGATCGTAGACGACGCGCAGTTGCACGCCTTTCGGCAGACTGCGTTGCAGCTCGGCGAACGCCTGACGCACGCCGGCCGCGACTCTCACAGTATCGGCATCGAACTGCTTCGCGATGCGGCAGCTCACGACTTCGCCTTCGAGGCGATGGGCAAGCCCGCGGCGAATGGCCGGCGCCTCGCGCACGTCGGTGACGTCGCCGAGGAGGACGGGCGTCGTGCCGCGGACGGCGACGACCGTCGAGCGTAGATCGTCGATCGAGCGCGCCATGCCGACTGCGCGCACGTTCCACTCCATCGGACCCTGCACGACGAACCCACCCGACGCATTCCGGTTCGCGCTCTCCACCGCGTGCATCACTTCGGCGAGCGTGATGCCACGCGCCGACATCCGTTGCGGATCGATGAGCACCTGGAACTGTCGCAGGTAGCCGCCGAGGCGCTCGACCGCTGCGACGCCCGGAACGGCGAGGAGACGGTTCTTCACTTCGAGCTCGGCGAGATCGCGCAACGTCATCGCGTCCATCACGCCCGGCTCGGCTTCGATCGTGAACTCTAAAACTTCGTTGAGGCGTCCGGTGAGGCTGGAGACGAGCGGCGTGTCCGTCCCCTCGGGCAGCTCGGGCGTGACCTGCGCGACGCGTTCGGCGACGAGTTGCCGCGAGCGGTAATAGTCGGCGTCCGGCTCGAACTCGATCGTCGTGCTGGCGACGCCGAGCTGCGAGACGGAGCGGATGCGGCGGATGCCGGGCAATCCGTTGAGCGCGGCTTCCATCGGAATCGCGATCGACGTCTCCAACTCTTCGGCGCCCATCGACGCGTTCTGGGCGATGACGTTGAAGACCGGCGCGGAGAGGTCGGGGAAGACGTCGCGGCGCAGCTCGGTGAGCCAGACCGCGCCCACCGCGGCGCCGGCGAGGACGAGCAACAACGCGACGACCGGCTTGCGGAACGAGGCGGTGATGATCCCGCTAGTGTTCATGCGCGCCTCCGCCTTCGCCCTTTTCCGCCTCCGCCTTGAGGAGGAACGCGCCGTCGACGACGACCGTCTCGCCCGGCGTGAGGCCGGTCAGGATCTCGACTTCCTGCTGCAGATCGCGGCCGCGTCCGACGGGACGGATCTCGAACGCGCGGTCGCTCTTCGGCAGAAAGACGACCCACTGATCGCGCACGCGTTGCAGCGCGGCGACCGGAACGGCGACGACGTTCTCGCCGGCGTTGCCGACCTGCAGGAACGCGCTCGCGGACATGCCGGGACGCAGAGAGAGGTCGGGATTCGCGAGCTCGACGCGGATGGGAATCGTGCGCGATGCGGCTTCGACCTGGCGGCCGACGAACGTCACGCGCCCGGTGAAGGTGCGGCCGGGGAATGCGGCGAGCGTGATGCGCGCCGTCGCGCCGACTGCGACGCGCACTGCATCGCGCTCGAATGCGTGGGCGACGAGCCAGAGGTTCGCGAGGTCGCCGATGCGAAACGCGACGTGCTCGGGATCGATCAACGCGCCGTTCGCGACGTTGCGCTCGATCACGGTGCCGGCAATCGGCGACTCGAGCGTGAACGCTTGCAACGCCGACTCGGCCGCGCGCAGATCGGCCTGGGCCGCGGCGAGATCGGCCTCCGCTTCCTGCACTTCCCGCCGCGGCACGATGCGATCGGCGAGCGCGCGGCGGCGTTCGAGGGTCGCCGTGGCGAACCGCACGCGCGCGGCGGCGGCGTCGCGGTCGGCGCGAGCGCGGCCGAGGTCGATGCTTTGCGCGACGGCGAGCAGCTGGCCGGCGCGGACGCGATCGCCGGGCGCGGCGAGCAGGCGCGTGACGCGCGCGGTCACGGGCGAGCCGACTTCCGCGTAACGGTTCTGATCTGGCTGCAACTCGCCGACGACGGTCACGCCTTCGCCGGCGGCGCGGCGCTCGACTTTCGTCGTCGTGAGGCGCAGGTCCCGAAGCATCGTCTCTTCGACCTGGAGCACGTTCGCGGGATGGTCGGAGGGCGGCGCGGCGGGCGCCGCGGCGTCATGATCGGTCGGCGCTTCTCCCTTCGAACAGGAGAGCGCGAGCAAGGCGAGAATCAGGATGAGGCGTTTCATTGCGGAGCTCCTGCGCGCGCCCGCAGCTCGACTTCGGCCAGGCGCGTTTCGATGAGGCGGTCGATGAGGGCGCCGCGCGCGTCGAGCGCCTCGCGGCGGACGAGGAGGAGGTCGCCGAGGCCGATCTGGCCGACTTCGTAGCTTTCGAGGGCGAGCTGCTCGTTTTCGTCGGTGAGCGGGATGACGGTGCGTTCGTATGCGGCGGCCGCTTCTTTCAGCGCATCGACCGTCGCGCGTGCGCCGCGCACCTCGACGTCGGTGCGTTTCGCGAGCGCGTCGCGTTCCGCCCGCAATCGTGCGAGACGCGCATTCGCCTCGGCTGCGGCGGCCTGGCCGCGTTGGAAGAACGGCAACGTGAAGCCAACGCCGGCGGTGACGATGCGGTCGCCTTGTTCGTTGCGCAACGCGCCGCGTACGCCGACGTCTGGCCAACGCATCGCCTGCGCGAGCCGTTGCTCCGCCTCCGCTTCGGCGATCTCTTCCTCGAGTACGCGCAGGTCGGCGCGGGCGACGGAGAACGCGAGCTCGTCATGCAACGAGCCTTCGACCGTGGCGCGTTCGTCGAGTCCGAGAAGGACTTGCAGCTCGGTGGCTCCGCTCGCGGAGTTCGCCTCGGCGGCGCGGACGTCTGCCTCGGCGCGTGCGACGGCGGTGCGCGCGAGATTGACGTCGAGCTGCGCGACGTCGCCCGCCGCGTAACGACGCTCGGCGATCTTCAGCGCCTCGGACGCGAGCTCGCGCGAACGGCTCGCCGCCGCGACGCGCTCCCCCCCTTCCATCGCCCTGAGAAACGCAGTCGCGACATCTCTCAGCGTCTCGCGCGCGACTTCCTCCGCGCGTCGTTCTTCCTGCCGCACCGCGGCTTGCGCGGCATCGATGCGCGGTCGACGTCGCAGATCGAGATCCTGCGCAATGGCGATTCCGGACTCCGTCCCGCTCTCGATTTCGACGGTCGGATTGGGGAGCACCGCCGCGCCGGTAGCGCGGGCGCGCACTTCGTCGACCCGCATCCGCGCGGCGACGACGGCAGGCGCGGACTGCCGGGCGCGCTCCAACGCGCCGCTCCACGTGAGAACAGCAAACACACTGATGACCAACATGCACACCTCGGCTGGGGAGTGAGGGTGGTAGGGAGGGAAACGTGAGGACCGGCTTCAGCCGGTCCTGCGGCGGGCTGAAGCCCGCCGCCACGTGCCACTACCCCAGAAGCGGGATGTGGAAGATCTCCGCGGCGATCGGCGACGATGCGATCGCGCCTGGCTCCGCGAACAGACGCGTCGCCGGCAAGAGCGCGAGGCTCATCGCGTCGACGCGCACGATCGCAGTGCGGGCGTGCGTGCAGCTCGTGCAGAGCGAACAGACCGGCGGGCAGCTCGAACCGTCAATGTCATCGGGGCACGGCTCGGGGCACGCCGCGGCGAACGCCAACGCGCCGGCCAGTTGGCAGGCGACGAGGAGAAGCAGGGCGGCGGCGAGCGTGCGGCGAGTCATCGGACGCACGAGGTTTTACCATACGATGCAAGCATGACCCGCTTCCTCATCGTCGGCCTGGGCGGCTTCGTCGGCGCGATCGCGCGGTACGCGGTGGGCGTCTGGATCGGCGCGTTGTGGCGCAAACCGTTCCCGCTCGGCACGTTCGTCATCAACATCACCGGCTGCTTTCTCCTCGGCGCATTTCTCACCTACGCGGCGGACCGCGCGTCGCTCGATGCGAGCTGGCGATTGCTCATCGCGACCGGCTTCACCGGCGCGTACACCACGTTCTCCACGTTCGAGTACGAGACGTACCAGCTCGGGCGCGATGGCCTGGCCGGGTGGGCGGCGGCGAACGTGATCTTCTCGGTGATCGTCGGCTTCCTCGCCGTGCAATGCGGCGCAGCGTTGGCGCGCCGGTAACGAAGCGCAACGCGACGTTCACGCGTCGTTCATCGCCGTAACCAAACGAAACAACGTGTAACGCCGCGAGGAAGACTCGCGGGCGGCGGCGCGCCAGATTGTCGGCATGCTGCAACGCATCGCCGTGCTCCTCGCCTTGACGAC
>JAFAVZ010000049.1 GCA_019242175.1 Acidobacteriota bacterium | reverse complement strand
CGTTGGAACGATTACGCCGAGGCGGTCGAGGTCGATCGGCGTGGTGTTGAGATCGTGGCCGGCCATGGTCGCGGACCACGCTCCGAAGTAGGACTGATCGACGGCCAGGAGCGCGGGCGCCGAGGTCGCGACATCGATTGAGATGGTCTGGCCGTCTCGGATGACGCGCGTAATCCGGGCGTCGGGAGCCGAGGTGAACGGCTGGGGAGCGACGGCGGGTGCGCCTGCTTCGATCATGTTGACGGCGTCAGGGATCGTGGGCGCGGGATACGCGACGGGCACGATCGACGGCGGCGCGGTGGCGATGCGGAGCCAGTTGACGTTGTGCGTCGTCGCGAAACGCTCGGAGGCGATGCGGCTGAGGAGCGAGTGCATGCCGTCGCCGGAGCGATTCAGGACGTATTCGAGTCCAGCCGTGGCGCCGAAGAGAGGCTCGAGGCGGCGCACGCGCTCGCGGTAGTTGTCGCGATCGATGTTTTGTCCGCCGCCGATGCTTGAACCGAACACGCGGCGCGCCGGCTGCGGCGTCACGCGATACGGGGCGAACCAATCGATCGGAATCGTGAAGACGCTCCAGATCAGCAGCGGCGCGAAGGTGACGATCGTCCAGATGCGCGGCGTCTTCGATTCGCGTACGTACTCTGCGGCAAGGACGACCAGCGCCGCGCACATGACGATGGCGAATTTTTCGGGGAAGCGGCCGATGCGCAGGACGCTCGCGGACTCAACGGCCATTCGCACGATCGGATTGAATGCGCCGAGGGCGAAGAAGAGCATCGTCGCGCTGATGACTGTGTAGCGCGAGCGGCGGAAGATCGCCGGGATGACGATCAATCCGAGGATGAGCGAGGGGAAGAGATGCGGGGCATCGATTCGGAGGAATGGACCGGTGACGAGCTCGAGCAACCTTCTCGGATCGAAGGATGCGTTGAGGACTGTCTGCGCTGAATAGCCGTGGGCGCGTTCGACTTCTTTGGCGATCTCGGAGTAGGCGATGAGTTGCGGGGCGGCGATGACCGCGGCAATGGCGAGGGAGACCGTGATCACGCGGAGACGCGGAGGGGCGGAGAGAATCAGGACTGCGAGGGCCGTCGCTACGATGATTACGGGCTCACCCGCCAACGCGAGAAGGCCGAAGGCCACGCCTAGTTGCACCGCGTTGCGGCGTTCTGCGCCGAGGAGGGCGAGAGGGATCAGGGCGATCGCGGTGATCAGGTTGTAGAACGAGAGCGCGGATATCGCCACGCCCGAAAGCACCCACATCCAGGCGCCGAATCGGGAATGTGTGAGCGATCGCATGGCGAACCAGCCGAGGATCAGGTGGAGCAGGAAGTGGAGATTGAACGCTACGTGCGCCGGCAGCAGGAGATAGAGGACGTTGTCGGGATAGAACGTCAGCGTGTTCGGGTTGCCGGCCAGCGGCTGGCCGCCGCCGTCGGCGAAGTTCCACCACGGGATTTCGCCGGCTCGAAAGGCGGCGGCGGAGAGCACTTTGATCGGGTAGTGCGTCGAGAAGTTGTCGCGGAAAAAGAAGAAGCCGAAGGTAGCGATGAGCGTGAGTAACGCAGCGCCGAGGAGCAGGAAAAAGTGCCGCGTACGCCGAGTCATCGCCCTGCGATTATCGGGTAAGATCGCTCGATGACTACGACGATTCACGAGCCGCAGAACGCCGCCACCGGGCACGATTTCCTCCAGCGCGCGCTCCCGGACGTCGACCGCGAGATCGCCGACGCCATCCGCCTCGAAACCGACCGGCAGAACGACACCCTCGAACTGATCGCATCCGAGAATCACGTCTCGCGCGCCGTGCTCACGGCGATGGGCTCCGTCTTCACGAACAAGTACGCCGAGGGGTATCCGGGCAAGCGGTACTACGGAGGATGCGGGCCGACCGACATCGTCGAGACCATCGCCATCGAACGTGCGAAGAAACTCTTCGGCGCCGAGCACGCCAACGTCCAGCCGCACTCCGGGTCGCAGGCCAACATGGCGGTCTACTTCACCGTCCTCAAGCCGGGCGACACGATCATGGGGATGGACCTGTCGCACGGCGGCCATCTCACGCACGGCCATCCGCTGTCGTACTCGGGGCGCGACTTCAACGTCGTCGCGTATCACGTCAAGAAGGACGATGAGCTGATCGACTACGACGAGATGGAGCGGCTGGCGGAGGAGCACAAGCCGCGGCTGGTGATCTGCGGCGCGTCGGCGTATTCGCGCGTGATCGACTTCAAACGCATTCGCGAGATCTGCGACAAGAGCGGATCGCTGATGATGGCCGACATCGCGCACGTCGCCGGGCTGGTCGCCGCAGGATTGCATCCGTCGCCGGTGCCGTACGCCGACTTCGTCACCACCACCACGCACAAGACGCTGCGCGGACCGCGCGCGGGACTCGTGCTCTGCAAGGCGGAGTACGCGAAGGACCTCGACCGCTCGCTCTTTCCCGGCATTCAGGGCGGACCGCTCGTACACATCGTCGCGGCGAAAGCGGTGGCGTTTCTCGAAGCGCTGCAGCCGGAGTTCAAGGAGTACCAGGCGCAAATCAT
>JAFAVZ010000625.1 GCA_019242175.1 Acidobacteriota bacterium | reverse complement strand
CGGACGCCTGATAGACGGCCGTGCATTTGTAGGCGAGCTCCGCGTCGTCCGTCAGCGCGCAGAAGCCGTGCGCGAACCCGGGCGGGATCCAGAGCATCTGCGCGTTCTCTTCCGTCAGCGTTCGGCCGACCCACTTTCCGAAATGGGGCGATCCGACGCGGATGTCGACCGCCACGTCGAACAGCGCGCCGCGCGGGCAGCGCACGAGCTTCCCCTGCGGATTCGGCTCCTGGAAGTGCAGTCCGCGCAACACGCCGCGCTTCGAGCGCGACAGGTTGTCCTGCACGAATTTGTAGGGAATCGCTGCAAAGAGCACCGACTCGTTGTACGTCTCCATGAAAAACCCGCGGTCGTCGGCGAAGCGGCGCGGCTCCAGGAGCAGGACTTCGGGAAGCTCGGTTTCCTCGATCCTCATGGCGGCGCGCATCATAACGTCGTCGGCCGGGAATAGTTGACGGCCATTCGGGGATGAGGATGGATGCGATGGCGCAACCGGCTCTGGCACTCGTCGCCAATTTTGCTCATGCAACCCGGCTCGAAGCGGTTCGGGTTGCCGTTCTGGCCCGCGATCCTCTGACGCGCGCCGGCCTCACCTCGATCGCCGGCGCCTTCGACGACCTCGACGTCGTCGAAGAGCTCCAACCGGATGAACGCCTCGCCTCGCGCGTCCGCGTTCTCGCTCCCGACGCCCTCCTCTGCGACGCCGACGTCGCCGCCAATCTCAACGATCTCGACGCCCCGGCCGTCGTTCTGCTCTCCGATCCGGTCCGGGCCGCCGAGGCGCTCGCCGCCGGCGCGCGCGGGCTGCTGATGCGCAACGCGTCGCCAAGACGCATCCACGCAGCGTTGCACGCGGTGGCCGAGGGGTTGATGGTCGTCGATGAAGAGCTTTCGCGCGCCGTCCTCCATGCGGTGCGGCCGCCGGCGGAGATGGCTGAGCCGCTGACGAATCGCGAGCTCGAGGTCATGCAGCTCCTCGCCGCCGGACTCACCAACAAAGAAATCGCCAGCCGCCTCGGCATCAGCGATCACACCGTCAAGTTCCACGTGAACGCCATCCTCGGCAAGCTCGGCGTGGAGACGCGCACGGAAGCCGTCGTCCATGCCGCCCGGTTGGGCATCGTGGTTCTCTGAAGGAAAACGTAGGGCCGGCTCTCCAGCCGGCCCAGCATCGATACGGCCGGCTGGAGAGCCGGCCCTACGTTCAGGGTGCGTTAGAGCGAAACGCGGACTTCTAGGGTGCGTTAGAGCGAAACGCGGACTTCTGGGGTGCGTTAGAGCGAAACGCGGACTTCGTGCGCCACGCCGCCGCGCGTGAAGCGCAGCACGAGCTCGCCGCCTTCCCGCAGCGCCGCGTGGAGATCGTGCGGGCGTCGGTATGACGTCAACACGTCGCCGACCATCATTCCTGCGCCCTTCGCCGCGCTTGCGGCGTGGACCGACATCACAAGCAGGCCGCCGTCGACGGGATAGACGCCGATGCCGAGGAACGGGCGGCGCGTCGAGCCGTGCTCGAGGATCGCCGTGACGATGCGGCGCAGCGTGACGGTCGGCACCGTCCCGCCGGCGCGCGTGAGCCGCGAGCTGTTGAGGCCGAGCGCGCGGCCTTGCGTGTCGAGGAGGGGGCCGCCGGAGAAGCCGGACGGCAGCGAGCCGTCGACTTCGATGTAGCGCTCGATGCGCGCGCCGTCGTCGGTGCGCCATTCGCCGCCGATCGCGGAGACGATGCCGAGAGTCGCGCGCACGCTGCGTCCGGGCCGGCCGGCGGCGAGCACGAGATTGCCGACCTTCAGCTCGTCATCGACGAACGAGAGCGGCGTCAGTTGCTGAGAGACGCGCAGGACGGCGACGTCGGTCGAGGCGTCGCGTCCGAGGAGGGTGGCGGGATTGTTGTCGACGGCGATGCCGTCATCGGACGGCAACGAATGGCTGGCAGTCACGATCACGCCGTCGGCGGACCAGGCGATGCCGGTCGCGCGATGGCCGACGCGCACGATCGAAGGCGCCGCGGCGTCGACCGCGGCGGCGAGGCTGTTCGAGAGCTCGGTGGCGAAATTGGTCATGCGCGCAAGGTACGGCCGGCCGATGCGCGATGCATCGGCCGGAAGTGCAGGCGGCACTCGCCGAATGGTCAGGCCTGGGGTGCGGGCTTCGGCTTGATCAGCAGCGAGAGGACGACGGCGCCGCCGAGGAGGCCGGCGATGACGACGAGAGAGACGACGATGGGGATCTTGTAGATGTCGACGATCAGCATCTTCGTCCCGACGAAGCCGAGCACGAGCGCGAGGCCGGCTTTCAGCAGGTGGAACTTGTCCATGACGCCGGCCAGCAGGAAGTAGAGCGCGCGCAGGCCGAGGATGGCGAAGATGTTCGAGGTGTAGACGATGAATGGATCGTTCGTGACGGCGAAGATCGCGGGAATCGAGTCGACGGCGAAGACGACGTCGGTCGCCTCGATGGCGATCAACACGATCAGCAGCGGTGTCGCGAAGCGTTTGCCGTTGCGCACGGTCATGAACTTCTGACCGTCGTATTCGCTGACGGCGGGGATCAGCTTCCGAGCGAGGCGGAAGATCGGGTTTTTCTCCGGGTGCACCTCGCCGTCTTTTTGGAAGAGGAGGCGGATGCCGGTGATCACGAGGATGCCGCCGAAGACGTACATGATCCAGTGGAAGCGATGGAGGAGCGCGGCGCCGGCGGCGATGAAGATCGCGCGCATCACGACCGCACCGAAGATGCCCCAGAAGAGCACGCGGTGCTGGTACTCCTTCGGCACGGCGAACGTCGAGAAGAGGACGACGAAGACGAAGACGTTGTCGACGGAGAGCGCCTTCTCGATCACGTAGCCGGTGAGGAATTCGAGCGCTCGCTCGCTGCCGAACCAACGCCAGATGGCGGCATTGAAGAGGAGCGAGAGCCCGATCCAGACGCCGGTCCAGATGAGCGCTTCCTTCGCCCGCACTTCATGCGCTTTGCGATGGAAGACGCCGAGGTCGAGGGCGAGCATGCCGACGACGAAGATGCCGAAGACGGTCCAGAGAGTCGGGTTTGCAATCGATTCCATGGCGGTGGCGCATGATAACCTCACGCCAATGACGGAGATTCTTGGGGGAGAACCGCGTCAGGGCCGCCGGGAATGGCGCCTCACGGGCATCATTTTCTTCGGCATTCTCGCTCTGGCCATCCTCTGGACGGCCGTACTCATCCTTCGCCCCTTCATCACCGCCATCCTCCTCGGCGCCATCATCGTCACCGTAACGTTTCCGCTTTATCGCCGTTTGCGAACGCGGCTGAAGGGGCGGCAGAACGCGGCGGCGGTGGTGATGCTGATCGGAATCGTGCTTTTGCTGTTTCTGCCGCTGGTGATCGTGGGCGTTCTGCTCGTGCAGCAGGCGAACACGGTGATCCAGAGCGTGCAGAGCGGGGATGCGCAACAGATCCTGAGCCGGCTCGATCTCGCGTCGCGGCTGGGATTCCTGCGGAGCTGGATCCCCGGCTTCGATCCGGCGACGATCAATCCGCAGAGGCTTCTGCTGCCGGTGCTGCAGCAATTGCCCGGATGGGTGGCGCGTCACGGGGCGGCGGTGGTGGGTGGTTTGGCCGGGATGGTGTTGAGCTTCTTTCTCGTGCTCCTGTCCGCGTACTTTTTCTATGTGGAAGGGGAGGCGATCCTCGAAGAGCTGGCGATCCTCTCGCCGCTGCCGGCACGCTATGACGCGGAGTTCGGGGAGCGGTTCAAGGATGTGATCGATGCGACGTTCCGCGGGCAGGTGATGACGTCGCTCGCGCAGGGCATCGCGACGACGATCGGCCTGGCGATCGCCGGCGTCCCGGCGCCGCTGTTCTGGGGCGCGATCGCAACGCTGCTGTCGCTGCTGCCGATGGTCGGCGCCGCGGTGATCTGGGCGCCGGCGGCGGTCTATCTGTTCGTGACTGCGTCGATGGGCCACCGGGCGCTGTGGCCGGCGATTTTCCTGACGATCTGGGGCCTCGTGGTGGTGTCGACGATCGACAACGTGGTGCGGCCGTGGGTGATGAAGGGGAAGGCGCAACTGCCCGCCATCCCCCTCCTGTTCGCGGTGCTCGGCGGGCTCCAGGCTTTCGGCTTCGTCGGCCTCGTGATCGGTCCGCTGGTGTTCTCGCTGCTGATGTCGGTCATCGACATCTACAAACGGTCGTTCCGGACCGCGCGCGCGAAGTCGCCGATCGCCTGAGCGATGGAGCGCGGACGTCTCGTCCGCAAGCCGTCGGGCGTCTCGCCCGGCGGCCATCTTCCGTAACCAACATACGGCAGCGGCACGAGACGTACCGCTGCTCGCGGGCGGGACGCCCGCACTCCAGACCGGCTACTCGCTCGCGTAGTACTCCTGGATGTGCTTGTAGACGTGCTCCGGAAAACGGAGGTCGCGGTAGACGTTGCACTCGTTGCCGTCCGGACAGATGGGAAACGGATTGTCGCGTTGCCATTCGAGGATGCGCTCCGCGCGCGGCGGGTTGTAGTCGCGTTCCTCGACCTGCCGGAGCATCGCGATCGCATCTTCTTCCGAGGTCTTGCGGTCCTTGCGGAGCCACTGGACGACTTCTGGTTCGTCGAGAAAGTGCCTCGCGATCATGACGAAGACGAGCTGGCCGTAGTGGCCGATGTCGTCGCCGCGTTCGAGGGCGTCGAGGAGGTGGGACATCATCGCGTTCCTGCGAAGATCTTCGATTGCCATGCCCTCGGAGAACTGCGAGCGGCAGGCCAGCGCGTCTACGGTTTGTAGAGGATGGCGGGGCCTTTGCGGAGGTCGCTGACGAGGCGGTCGAAGGCCTTTTCAAAGGCTTCGTGCTGCTTCTTCGTCGCCACCCTACAACCTCTCCCAAAGTTTCCCGATCGACTTGTCCGCGGCCGCGGCCACGAGCACGGAGGCGCCGGACATCGGGAGCGAGATCGTCAGCTTCAGCTGTTGCTGCGCGTTCGCCTGTTGGTACACCGCGCTCCCCTTAACCTCCGCGGTCGTCAGCGTGTCCCAGAAGCCCATCTTGTAATAGAAGCCGCGCGGGCTGGGGTCGTGTTCATCGCTCCCGGCCACGAGGTGGATGCCGAGGAACAGGTTGCCGGATCGGCGGGCGTACGACGCGTACTCGTAAACGAGGATCGCCCCGATGCCGGACCCCTTCGGTTTCCCCTCCATCGA
>JAFAVZ010000459.1 GCA_019242175.1 Acidobacteriota bacterium | reverse complement strand
CACACATCACCACCACGAAGCCGGCGCTCGTCGCTCAATACTCGCCGGGCGGGAAGTACGACAACGTCGTGCTCGCCGATCCGTTCGAGATGCTCATCATGCCCACCAGCCGCTTCCTGACCTCGTACGTCGTGCCGACGGGAGCGGGCGACACACAGATCAACTATCTGAACGTCGTCGCTCCCACCTCGGCCATCAGCAGCGTGAAGATCGACGGCGTCACCGTTCCACCGGCCAGCTTCACGCCGATCGGGACCAGCGGCTACTCCGGCGCGCAACGTCCGGTGTCTCTCGGCGAGCACCGCATCACCGCGTCCGCGCCGATCGGCGCGTGGATGTACGGCTTCGACGGCAGCGAAGGCTACGGCTATCCCGCCGGCGCCCTGGTCACTCCTCTGAACGCGAACCTCTCGATCGTGAAAACCGCCGGCGCACCGATCGTGACCGTCGGCAGCCCAGTGAGCTACACGATCGTCGTGACGAACAACGGGCCGGACGCCGTGACCGGCGCCGCGGTTGCGGACGACTTCGACGCCGCATTGACGAACGTCACCTGGAATTGCATCGCATCCGCGGGCGCGTCGTGCACCGCGAACGGCGTTGGCGATCTGCAGGATCTCGTCACGCTGCCCGCGAACGGAACCGTGACGTACACGATCGCCGCGACCGCCCCCGCTGCGCCGACGGCGATCGGCAACACCGCGACCGTGACCGCCCCCGCGAACGCGAACGACCCGACCCCCGCGGACAACAGCTCCTCGGCCAACATCACGGTGGCCGCCGTCGGAGCCGCCGTTCCCACGATGTCGGAGTGGGCGCTGCTGCTGCTCGCGGCGGCGTTGTGCGCGATCGGGGTGGCGGGGATGGGGCGGGGATAGCTCCTCCGTTTGGGAAAAAAATCCGGCGCGCCAGTCCAATCGATTTGTCCCGGGGAACCCGGGCAACCGAAAGGAAAGAGAGGACGACGCAATGGCACGCACGCAATGGAAATCGGCTCTGGTGGGATTGCTGCTCTTCAGCGGAACGGCGTTCGCGCAGACGCCTGCGCAATCGCAGAAGCCGAACCTCGGGACGACGTGGAGGGTGACGCAGCAGGTCTTCAACGACACGCCCTATCGACTGGTCAAGCTCTCGCAGGTCGTCACCGAAAGAACGGGCTGGATCGGCGCCGAGCCGGAGTCGTTCATCGCGCCGAACGGCAAGAACGTCTACACGATCGAGAACTCCACGCCCGGACACGGCCTCGTGATGCTCGTGACGTATGCCGCAATCGACGAGAAGGTGGGAGGCGCGTTCAAGGGCATGGTGATCGCCGCCTCGGGCATCGACTGCAATGACCGCACCCCCGTCGCCTGCATTCCGACCGCGTTTCATCGCTGGGAAGGCGTCTATTGCGACTCCAACGCCGCCGTGCGCGGAACCTGGGACGACAATGCCGGCGATCCGGAGAATTTCTGGACCGGCATCCATCTCACGACCGCTCCCCGCGGCGCCTGCATTGGAGGCGTTCCGAAACTGCCTTCGAGCCTGAACGCGACGCAGCCGCCCAAGACCAAGGACGGCACCGTCTGGAAAGTCGGGGTCAAGTTCGAAAATCAGACGCCGTACACGCTGCATCTGCGCAACGTCTGGAATTCCGAGGCGACGGTTTTCAGTGGTTGGTCCGGGGTGCAGTATCCACCGGCCGTCTTCAAGCCCGGCGAACAAGCCAGTCTGGCCTGGGGCTACGCGAACCTCGAATTCCTCCACGGCCCCTCGGCGCTGGTGATGTACGACGCGCGCGACGCCGCGAACAAGTACGTGGGCTCGGTGGTCTATGAGGCGGCGGTCGACTGTACCGACATCACCGGGATCGTTTGCACCGGCTACAAGACGTGGTCGAAGGCGACGGGCGCCGCGATTCCCGCCCATCACCTCGAGGGCCGCGCAAAGTCGACCGAGCAATCCTCCGATCTGACCGTACGCGCCGCAGCCATGGGCGGGCCGAAGTAGCCGCCAGCGGAACACGCCATCCACACGGGCCGGCCGTCGTGCCGGCCCACTTCTGATGTTTTGACAAATGACGCATTCATTGTCAACATGTCTCTCATGGCGACACGGCTGAAGAAAGGGGACGAGCCCGCCCGCCGCGCCGCCGTCCTGCGCGCCGCGCGTTGGTGCTTCCTCCACTTCGGCTACGCGAAGACTTCCCTCGAAGACATCGCGAGACGCGCCGATCTCTCCCGCACGCTGCTCTACCGGATGTTCCGCGACAAAGACGACCTCTTCGTCGCCGTCTTCGAAGACTGGCTCGCGGCGCATCACCCGGCCGCGGAAGAGGTGGCGGCGGGGAAGGGGAAGGGGAGCAAGCGCAGGCGGCTTCTCGAAGTCTGCGAGTTGCTGTTGCTCGAGCCGTGGGCCGAAATGGCCGGCGCGCCGATGGCGGCGGAGTTTCACGCCGTCTGCGCGCGCCTCGATCCGGGCGTCGAGCAGCGCCACCGCGACGTCTTCCGCCGAAGCGTCCGCACCATCCTCCAGGAAGACGACGAAGC
>JAFAVZ010000404.1 GCA_019242175.1 Acidobacteriota bacterium | reverse complement strand
GGACGAGCTGAAGGCTCGCTCGAACCAGCTGAAGCACGGAGTCTCGTTCGAAGAGGCTCAGACGGTCTTCGAAGATCCGTGGGCGCGCGCCGTGGGAGATCGTCTCCACGTGGTCGAAGAGGAACGCTTTATCATCATCGGAACGTCGGTGAGCGAGCGAGTGCTGACGGTCGTCCACTGCTATCGCGAGTACAGGACGATTCGTCTCATCAGCGCTCGCCGCGCGACGCCGACCGAACGACGAACTTATGAAGAAAAAAGCAGCGGTTGACGACGACCCGCTCGATCACGAGATCGATTTCACCAGATCCCTGCCGAACCCGTATTTCCTTGGTGTGATCGGCCCGGAACGCGTCCGCGTATTGGATGCCGACCTCCTCGACGCCTTCCCCGACTCCCAATCCGTGAACGACGCGTTGCGCCAGCTCCTCGCTCAGAAGCCGGCGAAGATCAGCGCCCGTCGCGTCACTTCTCCCAAGCCACGCACCAGAAAGGTCCGTACCTGACGGCCCGTCACGGCGATGATGGATCGATTCGAATGGGACGGCGCCAAGGCAGCTGCGAATTGGCGAAAGCACGGCGTCTCGTTCGAAGAAGCGGCGACCATCTTCCACGACTGGAACCAGGGCACGTGGCCGGATGTGCTTCATTCGACGAACGAGGATCGATTCATTACCATCGGCCTATCGGAACGGCAGCGCCTTCTGACCGTCACACACACGGATCGTGACGAAATCATCCGGATCATCAGCGCTCGCGAGGCGACGCGCGCCGAAAGACGACGCTATGAAGAAGACAACGACGATTCCCATTGACGCCGATCCGCTCGACCGCGAGCTCGATCTGAGCGCAGAGCCGGTTCGCGGCAAGTACGCGCGCGACTTCGGCAGGATGAAGAACCTCCGCATCCTCGCCCCCGACCTCCTCGATGCCTTCCCCGACTCCCAATCCGTGAACGACGCGTTGCGCCAGCTCCTCGCTCAGAAGCCGGCGAAGATCAGCGCCCGTCGCGTCACTTCTCCCAAGCCACGCACCAGAAAGGTCCGTCCATGAGCCGACGCGCAATCGTCATCGTCTGCGACTCCCTCGGCGTCGGGGAACTGCCCGACGCAGCCGAATTCGGCGACGAGGGCTCCAACACCCTCGGGCACATCCTCGACACGCAACGCCCCTCCTTGCCGACGCTCGCGAGGCTCGGGCTCCTCCACACCCTGCCCCAGCCGGCGAGCAGCGAGGCGCCGGTCAGCGCGTTCGGCCGCATGGCGGAGATCAGCGCGGGCAAAGACACGACGACGGGCCATTGGGAAATGATGGGCCTCATCGTCGAAGACCCGTTCCGCACCTACCCGAACGGCTTCCCGGACGACGTCATCGCCGAATACGAGCGGCGCATCGGACGCAAGACGCTGGGCAACAAGCCGGCGTCGGGCACCGTGATCCTCGACGAGTTGGGCGAGGAGCACATGGCCACGGGCTCGCCTATCGTCTACACCTCGGCCGACTCCGTTTTTCAGGTCGCCGCGCACGAGGAGGTCATCCCGATCGAAGAGCTGTGGCGCATCTGCGCGATCGCACGCGAGCTGATGCGGGGCGAGCACAACATCGGACGCATCATCGCGCGGCCGTTCATCGGCCCAGGTAAGGGCCACTTCAAGCGCACCGCGAACCGCAAAGACTTCACCGTGACGCCGACCGGCGAGACGGTGGTCGAGCGCGCGACGAAAGCGGGCAAGCAGGTCATCGGCCTGGGCAAGATCGCCGACATCTTCGACCGCGTCGGCATCACCACCGAGCTACGCACGGAATCGAACTCCGACGGCATGCGCAAGACGATCGACCTCGTGCGCGAGTCGCAGGCGGACTTCATCTTCACGAACCTCGTCGACTTCGACTCCAAGTACGGCCATCGCAACGACGCGCCAGGCTACGCGAAGGCGCTGGAGACGTTCGACGGCGAGTTGGCCACGCTCCTGGCCACGATGCGCAAAGACGACCTGCTCTTCATCACCGCCGACCACGGCTGCGATCCGACCGACGTCTCGACCGATCACACGCGCGAGTACGTGCCGCTCCTCATCGCCGGCCCGCGCATCACGACCGGCACGACGCTCGGCACGCGTCGCACTTTCGCCGACCTCGGCGCCACCATCTGCGATTACCTCAGCCTCGGCCAGCAAGGTCTGCCCGGCACGAGCGCCCTCGGAGAACTGCATCTATGAAGAAGTACGTTTGGACGCTCGCGCTGCTCGCGGCCGCGAATGCGTTCGCCCAGGTGCCCGCGGCCATCGTGCGCGTCGCGGATGATGCGAAGGTCATCGACCGCGTGGCCGAGGTTTCGACGAAACGGGATTTGCCGACGGATCTGCTGAAGCACATCGTCACGGAAGACATCGACCTGCTGCGCGGCAAACGCGGGGACGGCACCTATCAGTACGCCGGCTTCGAGCGCCTCGAGTCGTCGCGGAAGGAAGAGACGTTCTCGGTGCAGGCCAAGAAGAGCGAGGATCTGGCGACCATCTCGTTCAAGGGCGAGTATGCGTATCGCCTGATCGTCGGCTCGCCGAACCGGCGCATGCTGGTGACGAAGAACCGCCACATCTGGATCGATCGCATCGAGATCGAATCCATCCCCCTGGGCGACAAGACGACGAAGGTCCACCCGATCAAAGTCGAGGCCTGGCTGGAGCCGGGCGACGCGAAGCCGTTCGATTTTCCCGATATCGCGCGGCAGGTGACGGCGCGTGTTTTCGTCCGTGGAGACAAGGATCAGGGCTACGGTAACGTCGATTTGACGCTGATTTCCGCCAAAATTTTCGACGATCCAACGAGCCCTTACATCGACGCCGTGAACAGCGCGAAAGCCATCCTACGGTCGCTGGATCGGAACGAGATTCCGTCCATCCGCTCGATGGCCCAGCGCATCAGCCAGTCACTGCGGGTGGCGGACACAAGTCCAGCGATTGCCGCAGTTCCGGCTCCGACGCCGGCGACGAGAACAGTGGAGGTCACGGCTCCGCGAGTCGACGACGACGCGACTTATCGCGAGCTCCAGGCGGTGGAGGATTTGCTGACCGGCACGGAGCCGGAAAAGCGAGAGGGGCTCGATCGGCTGCACCAGCTGTTGCGGCACCTGCGACCGCGGTCTTGAGGGAGGGTGGTCCGGGGCACGGTTGAGCTTCCTTTGCTCACATCTTCATTGATACGGGTTTGACCATCCTTTGATGGTGGCGTAAAATGCCCGTCCCTCAGTTGTTCTGGACCAGTCATTCCGAAAGGAGCCTCACTTGTCGTCAGTCAAAATGAGTTTCAAGGTCGGCGAAAAGCTCGTCTATCCAAACCACGGCGTGACCGTCGTTGAGCAGATCGGCGAGTCGCCGATCATGGGCGCGGGCGATACGTACTACCATCTGCGGCTGCTCGCGAACAACTCGCGGCTGATGGTGCCGATCCGCAATACGGACCGCGTCGGTCTGCGTCGCCTCTACCAGCAGAAGGAGATCAAGGGATTGATCAGCCTTCTGGAAGAGCAGACGGTCAAGTCGCACACCGACTGGAAGGGCCGTTACCGCGAGAACCTCGAGAAGATGAAAACCGGCCGCCTGGAAGACGTGGCCGCAGTTCTCAAGAACCTCAACGAAGTCAGCAAGAAGAAGAGCCTGTCGTTCCGCGAGAAGAAGATGTACGACCGGGCCAAGTACCTGATCGTCTCCGAAGTCGCGATCGTGAAGGGCATCGACGAGATCGAAGCGGAGAAGCTGATCGAAAAGAGCCTCGACAAGAGCCTCGGCATTCTCCCCGGCGGCCACTAGGCGGGCACGGCCCGCCGCGCTTGTTGGCCAAGCCGTCACGAGGCTTTTCGTTCTCGCCAGCTTTTGTGAGGCACCAACAACCCCGCATCGCATCGTCCAACGGCCGCCTCCGGGCGGCCGTTTTGTTTGTGGTACTTTCCCTCCGATGACCGAGCCCCGCCTCCCCGAATGGATCCGCGAGAAGAAGCTCAATCTGCAGCAGCTGCATGAAGTGAAGTCGCTGCTGCGCGAACGCTCGCTCCATTCCGTGTGCGAGTCGTTGGCTTGTCCGAATCGCACGGAGTGCTTCGCCCGCGGAACGGCGACGTTCATGATCCTGGGCGACATCTGCACGC
>JAFAVZ010000215.1 GCA_019242175.1 Acidobacteriota bacterium | reverse complement strand
GGCGCCGCCTAACGGAAGCAGCAGGTGAGCCGCGGGCATGGCTCGCCGCGACCATCGTTCATCGGGCCGGCTGGAGAGCCGGCCCCACGTTCACGAGGCACGAGCCTCCGGATTCTCGGCAAGGACGCGAGACCTGTCGAAGGCTGGCCAACGACCGCAGCGGGCCGTGCCCCGCTCATGCGCGGGTCGACCGGAGGAGTCCGATGCCGAACACGATCATCCATGCCGGCAGCAG
This sequence comes from Acidobacteriota bacterium, assembly GCA_019242175.1. Taxonomy (GTDB): domain Bacteria; phylum Acidobacteriota; class Thermoanaerobaculia; order Gp7-AA8; family Gp7-AA8; genus JAFAVZ01. Next base: position 7,221 of record JAFAVZ010000215.1, on the reverse strand, counting down.
GTAGTTGTTCGCGGCGGCGATCGCCGACACGGCGGGCGTCACGTTGCGGAACATCGCGATCAGTCCGACGGCCGAGGCGATGAGGCCGAGCCAGCCGATCCAGCGGGGGAAGCCGCTGTCCCGTTTCAACATCGCCGACGCCGCCAGCGCGAAGAACACGTTGAATGCGAATTCGCCGAGGAATTCGCCGAGGTAGTTGCCAAGGTAACGATTGGTGGCGTTGAAGACCGCCTCGAGCGCGGGGCGCGCGGACGGGTCGGCGGCCCACGTGCGCGCCAGCTCCCAGTGGAAGCTCGGCCAGCGCACGAGCCCGAGGATCATCGCCATCGAAGAGAGGGCGGCGAAGTGCGTGGCGATGCGCATCCGTCCTTCCGCGACGCGGCGCAGCGCGTGGAACGCGCCGACTGCAGCGGGGATCCAGAAAAGCGGCAGGAGCGCGTAGATCGCCCACACCGCCCGCCCGGTGTCGCCGGTCGCGAGCAGCGCCGGCAGCACGTCCGCCGCCTTTCCGTCGAGCACCTCGGGGTAGTGGAACTTCGCGGCGAGGTACGAGAACACCACCATGAAGGCGATGGCGGCGACGATCAGGGAGACGCCGCCCACACGGACGACCGGAGCATCCTGCGCTTCGTTTTTCATCGGAGCGCACAGTATGACAGCTGTGCTCGCTTCAGGGTGCAGTAGGAGCTCAGCGCAACGCCACCGCCAATCGCCGCGCGCCTTCCCAAAGCTGCTTCGCCCCGTAGCCGGTGTAGCCGAGACGCAGCGCGCCGCGCGAACGCGGCTCGAGGCAATAGGCGGAGAGCGGCGTCACCTCGACGCCGTTCGCGAGCGCCGCATTCGTCGCGAGCTGGTCGTCGACTCCGGGTGGCAGCCAGCCGATGAGATGCATGCCGGCCTCGCTCGGCGCGAGCTCGATCAGGCCGGCGAGCTCGCGCGCCGCGGCGGAGACGAGCGCGCGTTGCCGTTGCGCGTAGACGACGCGCATCTTGTGGATGTGCCGCGCGAAGTGGCCGCCGGCGATGAAATCGCAGAGCACCGCGTGATCGAGCGCCGGCGCCGGATGTCCGCTCAACGCGCGCGCCGCGAGCAGCGCCGGCACGAGCTGTGGCGGCGCGACGATGTAGCCGGTGCGGATCGAAGGGAACAGCACCTTGCTGAACGTCCCGACGTAGATCACGCGGTCCGCCGCATCGATCCCTTGCAACGCCGGCAACGGCCGCCCGGAGTAGCGGAACTCGCTGTCGTAATCGTCCTCCACGATCCACGCGCCGCTGCGCGCGGCCCACTGCAGAAGCGCGAGGCGTCTTCGCAGCGAGAGCGTCGGCCCGAGCGGATATTGATGCGATGGCGTCACATAGGCGAGCCGCGCGTGCGGTGCGCGCTCGATACCCGCATCGACGTCGAGGCCATCATCATCCACCGGCACCGGCACGAGCGACGCGCCGGCCGCGCTGAAGACGGCGCGGGCGCCGAGGAAGCCGGGGTCTTCCATCCAGACTTCGTTGCCGCGGTCGAGCAGCACCGAAGCCGCGATCGCGAGCGCGTGTTGCGAGCCGTTCGTCAGGATCAACTGCTCGGGCGTGCAACGAACGCCGCGCGTCGCGCCGAGATACGCGGCCGTCGCCTCGCGGAGCGGCGCGTACCCGGCCGGATCGCCGTACGTCAGCAGCTCGCGGGCGGACAGCTTCCAACGACGCGTCATCAAACGCGACCACGTCGCGTACGGGAACGCGTCGAGCGCGGGCGTGCTCGTGCGGAACGGGCGCGGCTTGCCGCGATAGTCGGCAACGCCGACCGGCATCAGCGTGCGCGCTTCTCCCTCGGTTGGCTTTGCAAGCTCCTCCGTCCGCGCATGCGCCACGACGCTGCTGCGCAACAAATCATCCGGCAGCTCGCGCGACACATAAGTCCCGTCGCCGACATGCCCCTCGAGATATCCCTCGGAAGTCAGCTGCGTGAACGCATCGAGCGCCGTGTTCCGCGACACATCGAGCTCCTCGGCGAGATCGCGCGTCGACGGCAAGCGCGTGCCGGACGGCAATCGCCCGGAGAGGATGGCGTCGCGCAATTGCAGATAGAGCTGCGTGCGCAACGCGGTGCCGGACGCGCGGTCCAGGCGGATCATCGTGGGGAGCGGTGTCGTCATCGCAACAGAACGGAATGGCTCCTTTCACTGTAGCAAGAATGGCTCTTGCTGCGACCAATCGCCGCGCCTAACGTCGATACATGAACGACGATGTTTCCCGGCGCAAATTCCTCCAGCTCGCGGCAGCTTTCGGCGCGGTCGCGGCGTTCGGCGGCGACGTCTTCGCCGCCCCCGCGCTCCCGTGGCGCGAACGGCGCGATCTCTATCCGGAGGGCGTCGCGTCCGGCGATCCGGCTCCGGACAGCGTGCTGCTCTGGACGCGTCGCCCGTTCCCCGACGGCCGTGCATCCGCCAAATTGACCGTGCAGGTGGCGAGCGACGAAGCGTTCAAGAAGGTCGTCGCGACGGCGCCGGTCACGGTGTCGCCGGCCGCCGACTGGACGTGCCGCGTGCTCGTCGGCGGTCTCGCCGCGCGCCGCGTCTACTGGTATCGCTTCACCGACGAAAACGGCGACGGCAGCCGCATCGGCCGCACGATCACCGCGCCGCGCGAGGATGATGCGCGTCCCGTGAAGTTCGCATTCGTCAGCTGCCAGAACGCGAACGACGGCGCGCAGCACGCGTACCGCCGCATGATCTACGAAGACGAGCGCGCCGATCCCGCCGACCGCCTCGGCTTCGTTCTCCACCTCGGAGACTTCATCTACGAGCTGGTCTGGTATCCCGAAGATCGACCGCAGGGAATGTACGACCGCAAGATCCGCGATCTCGTGCGGTACGCGAACGGCCAGAAGGTGTCGGACTTCCACATCCCGACGACGGTCGACGATTACCGCGCCGTCTATCGCGCGTATCTGCACGATCCCGATCTGCAGGACGCGCGCGCGCATTTCCCGTTCGTGTCGATGTGGGACAACCACGAGTTCAGCTGGCTCGGGTGGCAGAGTCTGCAGAAGTTCAACGGCAAGACGTTCCCCGCGCAGACGCGGAAGGTCGCGGCGAATCAGGCGTGGTTCGAGTTCCTGCCCGCGCGCGTCGCGAAGCCGAGCGCGGGATTGGCGACGTTCGATCCGCCGCCTGTCAAAGACGTCGCCATCGAGCGCTTCGACGAAAACGGCCTCGGGCAGGAGCCGAACAACCTCGCGGCGCTCGCGAGCCTCAAGGGCTATCGCGCGTTTCGTTACGGGCGCAACGTCGATCTCATCATTACCGATCAACATAGCTACCGCTCCGAGGAGCCGAGCGATCGCGAGGAGGCGGCGGCTTTCCAGAATCCCGATTTCCCCGAGATGATCCCGCAGGAGGCGATGGAGATCCTCGACGCTGGCCGCACGTACAACGGCGGTCGTCCGCCGGCGACGATCCGCTACGGCGACAAGGACGTGCCGAACTTCCGGCGCAACGATCCGCCGCAAACGATCCTCGGCGCGGAGCAGAAGGCGTGGTTCTTCGACCGGCTGCGCCACTCCAAGGCGACGTGGAAGATCTGGGGCTGTTCCCTCGGCACGCTCGACTGGCGCGCCGATCCGCAGAATCTGCCCGCCGGCGTCGGCAAACCGTGGCCCGGGGCCGGGTATGCGGCGTTCGGCGGTGGCGATCACAGCACCGCTTATGTCGAACGCGCGGAGATCTACGACCTCGTGGCGAAGTCCGGGATCACCGGCTTCGCGACCGTCGCCGGCGATCGCCACAGCTTCTGGGCCGGCCTCGCCGCGAAGGCGCTGCCTCCCGCGCCCTTCGAGCCCGTCGGCGTGGCGTTCATCACCGGGTCGATCTCCGCGCCCGGGCTCGTCGAGGCGTTCGAGCATCGCTTCCCGAAGGACCACGCGCTGCGGCCGCTGTTCCTCATGGATTTGCCGGGCGAAGCGCGCCCCGAGCCGGCCGTCAACCTGCTGCTGCAACACGGCGTGCGGTCCTGCCTCGAATTCCAACGGACCGGCGACCGTGCGCAGGCCGAGAAGCTCTCGAATCCTGCGCTATCGCCGCATCTTTCGTTCGTCGACATGGGCGGCCACGGCTACGCGACCGTACGCATGACGAGCACCGCGATCGAGTCCGAGTTCGTTTGCATCCCGCGCCCCGTGGAACGGATCACGACCGCAGACGGCGGCCCGCTGCGTTACCGCGTGAAGCATCGCGCGCGGTTGTGGGGGAAGGGGGAGCGGCCGAAGTTGGAGCGGTCATCTTGAGGTGGGCACGGCCTGCGGCGTTTTGGTCAACGTCGACGGCCGTGCGAAGGTCGTTTTCTTGCGGGGAAGGGTGGCGGCGTGGGGGCGGGCTTCAGCCCGTCCCGGGACCGGCTGAAGCCGGTCCCCACGTCGATGACCTTCACATCTTCAACGTACGCAGAACAGCAGCCGAGAATCCCGCCAGCAGCTCCGTAGGCGGCACCGACAATCCGCGCGCGAGCTTCAGCACGACGGTCAGGCTCGGGACTTTGTCGCCGCGTTCCACCTGGCCGACGTACGTCGTCGTGAGGTTCGCGGCGTGCGCGACGTCTTCCTGCGTCCAGCCGCGTTCCGTGCGCAGGCGCCGGAGCGTCTCGCCGAAGATCGTTGCTTCCCGCGCCTTGGCCACGAATGGGAAAGTAACAATTGTTACTATCGCTTTGTCTAGTAACGGTTGTTACTATGCGCAGGGATGAATGGCCGCCGGGTTCTGGCGATCGAGCTGCCCGAGTTCTTGATCTACGCGCTGGAAGCGCGAGTCGCGGAGGCCAACGCCGGCGCGCCGGTCGAGGAGCACTCGACCCTCGATCACCTCATCGAGAGCGAGCTGGTGAACCTGGTGACGCTGAGAGACGTCGCCGAGTTGGAGGCGCGGCTGCCCGGATTCGCGAGGGCGGTCGAGCAATGGCTCCGCGAGACGGGCGAGTAGGCGCCAGGCGCGGGCGCGTCCCGCGCTGATGCGACGGCGAGAACGCCGCCGCATCAACGCCGACCTGCCTTCAGCGTTCCGCGTTCGCGCCGAGCGTGACGAGAAGCTCGTCCAGCTGCCCGAACGTCTCGACCAGCGCGTCCGCTGCGCCGGTGCCGGCCGCGTCGAGCGCTTCCTTCGAAGGATGAAGCTCGTGCAGCGTCAGCAGGGTCTTGCCGTCTTTTTCCTCGAACGTCACCGTCGTGATGGGTCCGGTCTCGCCCCCTTCTTCGTTGGTCCAGACGAGACGTGAGGGCGGGATCACTTCGCGATACTCGCCGAAGAACTCGGCGGTGCTCGAGGGATCTTCGCCGAACACCAGCCGGTATTTGCCGCCGACGCGAACGTCCATCTCGCAGGAGCGCAGGACCATCCCCATCGACTTCGGCACCCACCATTGCATGAACAGCTCGGGCGTGGTCCACGCCTCGAACACGATGCGCGCCGGGGCGTCGAAGGCCCGCGTGACGACCAGCTCACGGTCCGACGTCCGTTCCACCGTCGTGCGGTTCTTCATGCCGGTGGGCTCACTCTCTCTTCTTGCGTCCATCGATCTTCTCCTTTTGTTTCAGTCGCTCGACGACCTCGTCCAACGCGTCGAAGCGTGCGTCCCAAAGCTGGCGATGCCTCTCGATCCAGGCCGTCTCTTCTTCCAGCCGGCGCGGGCCGAGCCGGCAGGTCCGCACGCGCCCGATCTTCTCCGTCGCTACGAGCCCGGCCTGCTCCAGGACGTCGACGTGTTTCTTCATGCCCGTGAGGGTCATGCGGAACTTCACGGCGAGCTCCGTGATGGAAGTGTCGGAACGGCCGAGCTGCTCCAGAACGCCGCGGCGCGTGGCATCCGCGAGCGCGGCGAACGAGGCATCGAGGCTGACTCGCGAATGCTGAACCATGTGGTTCAGTATTTCATGGAGATGGGCAGCGCGCAAGGATCGCGAGGAATCGGCGCCCACAGCGGATCAACCGTACGTCGGCGGGGCGACGGCCACCTCGCTCACGAACCCCAGAAACTCCGCCGAGGGGACGGGTGGTTTGATGAGGTAGCCCTGCATCTGGTCGCAGCCGTAGCGCCGCAGGAACGCCGCCTGGTCGCTGAACTCCACCCCCTCGGCGATCACCTTCAGGCGCAGCGAGTGGGCCATCGCGATGATCGCGGTCACGATCGCGGCCGTGTCGGGGTCGGAGTTGATGTCGCGCACGAACGACTGGTCGATCTTCAGCGTGTCGATCGGGAAACGCTTCAGGTACGCGAGCGATGAATGGCCGGTGCCGAAGTCGTCGAGCGAGATGCGCAGGCCGAGCTTCTTCAGCTCGTACAGCGTGCGGATGCTCGTCTCGGGATTCTGCATCGCGCTCGACTCCGTGATCTCCAGCTCCAGCAGGCGAGGCGGCAGGCCGGTCTCCTTCAGGATCTCGCCGACGCGTTGCAGTAGGTCGGGGCTCTGCAGCTGTTGCACGGAGAGGTTCACGGCGAGCGACAGATGTTTCAGGCCGGCGTCGTGCCACGCGCGCGCTTGGCGACACGCCTCGCGCATCGCCCAGCTGCCGATCGGCACCATCACGCCGGTCGATTCCGCGAGCGGGATGAACGTCGCGGGCGGCACGTTGCCGAGCTCCGGATGGCGCCAGCGCAGCAGCGCCTCCATGCCCGTCACACTGCCGGAGCGGAGATCGAAGATCGGCTGGTAATGCACCATGAACTCTTCGGCCGCCAGCGCGCGGCGCAGGCCGTGCTCGAGCGTGATCCGTTGCAGCGCCTTCGCATTCACGAACGCGTTGAAGAGCTGGTAGTTGTCGCGGCCCTGTTCCTTCGCCTGATACATTGCCGTGTCGGCGTTCTTGATCAGCGTCTCCGCATCGGTCCCATCCTCGGGATACAAGCTGATTCCGATCGACGTCGTGATGAAGAACTCCCGCCCTTCGATGTGGAACGGGTAGCGGACGGCCTCGAGGATCTTCTGCGCGATGGGCGCCGCGTCTTCGGAGCGCACGAGGTTCGGGAGGAGCAGCGTGAACTCGTCGCCGCCGAGGCGTGCGACGGTGTCGGATTCGCGGACGCAGGAGTGCACGCGCGCTGCGACGGCCTGCAGCAGCTGGTCGCCGATGTTGTGGCCGAGCGAGTCGTTGATCACCTTGAAGCGGTCGAGGTCGAGGAACAGCACGGCGATGCGCGATCGATCGCGTTGCGCGTGCGACAGCGCGACGGTCAGCCGGTC
>JAFAVZ010000663.1 GCA_019242175.1 Acidobacteriota bacterium | reverse complement strand
CTCGGCCTGGTGCTTCTTCCGCGGGTCCTGCACGTGGCGGAGCCAGTTGTCGATGAGGCCGAGGCGGTCGTCGCGGAGGGCGGCGAGGACGCCGCCGCAGCCGTAGTGGCCACAGACGATGATGTGCCCCACCTTCAGCACGTCGACCGCGAACTGCAGCACCGAGAGAAAGTTGGCGTCCTGCGGCGGGGCGAGGTTCGCCACATTGCGGTGGACGAAGAGCTCGCCGGGATCCATGCCGACGATCTGGTTCGCCGGCACGCGGCTGTCGGAGCAGCCGATCCACAAATACTTGGGCGCCTGCTGGATGGCGAGGCGGGCGAAGAACTCCGGATCGTGGCGCGTGACTTCGGCGGCCCAGGCCTGGTTGCTGGCGAGAAGGTGATCGAGCGTGCTCATTGGGGCGGAACTTAACACGCGGAGCCTTGCCGTGGCATAGTGTCTAGTGTATAGTGACACCATACACATGCTGATCCGTATCGATCCCGACGACGCCCGCCCCATCTACCGCCAGGTTGCAGACGAGATCCGCACCCTGATCGCCGCGGGCAAGTTGCGGGAAGGCGCCGCCCTGCCGCCCGTCCGCCAGGTCGCCGCCGACCTCGGCGTCAACCTCAACACCATCGCCACCGCCTATCGCGAGCTGCAGGACGAAGGGTTGATCAGCATCCGCCACGGCTCCGGCGCTGTCGTCAACGAACGGACGCCGAGCCGGGCCGACAAGCAGGCCGCCGCGCGGGAGCTGCGCACGCCGCTGCGAACCGCCCTGGCCCAGCTCGTCCTGGCCGGGCTGCCTGCGAACGAGATCCTCAACATCGTCGCCGCCGAGCTGCGCGGCCTGACGAAAGGAGCCAGGTGATGCCGCACATCGACGCCCTCGTTCTCTATGCCGTGCTCGTCGTTCTCCGCGCGTGGGGCTTGCGCGCCCGCTGGAAGCTGGCGAGCCTGCGCGGCGACGGCTGGTTCTTCGACACGCATTTCGAAGCCGACGCGGCGCGAGGCGCGTTGCTCGGCCGCTATCGACTCTGGCTCCTGATTCCGTCGGCGATCGTGGAGGCGATCGCGCTCGCCGACGTGCTCATCGCGCCGTCGATGCTGCACATCGCCTGGATTCACGGCCCGATGACCATCCTTCTCGGCGTCGTCCGCACCATCACGCTGCGCAACTTCGTGCTCGCCGCGCGCGAAACGCAGCCGCGGACGGAAGGCGCCGCGCGCGTGGCGATCTCACTGGAGACGAGACGGCTCGCCGACTACTCGAGCCGCACTTTCGAGTTGCTGAATACCGCGATCGTCGTCGCTGCCTTGGCGATCGTTCTCCGCGGACAATGGCCGCCGTTCATCCTGCTTGCGATCGTGCTCGTCTACGCGGAGCTCGGCGGACTGCTCTGGAAACGGGGGTTTCTCCGCCGCGCGGTGGCGGTGCCGGCGGAAGGCGCCGACGAGTTCCTGCGACTGACCGAAGAAGCGCGCCGGCTGATGGCGGGCACGATCGATTGGCTGCGCGGCTTGTGCACGCTCGCTCTCGTCCTGCTCGCGGTGCGCTCGCTGTTCTGGCAGGAGTGGGAGCAACGCGCGGTCGTGATCGGGCCAGCCGTCCTCGTTCTCTACGCGTTGCTCACCTCGATCCTGTTCGTGCGCCACACGCGCCGCAGCCGGCCGTTGCTCGCTCGCATCCGCGCGCTCCAGATGCCCGCGCCGCGTCGCCCGCTCCTCGATCCGGAGAACCTCCACCTCGGCGGCCTCGTTTACGTCAACGCAGACAACCCGGCCGTCGTCGTGAACGGCGGACCGTTTCGTGTCGCGCTGAACGTCGTCAATAAGTTGACGTACGTCTACCTCGCGTATTGGACCGGCTGGGCGGTGCTGATCGGGCGGATGGTGCGCGGCGGAAGAGGGTAGGGATCGGCCCGCTTTCCGCCCCTCCTGTGCATGAGCTGGCTCACACGCTTCTGGCGGCGCGTCAAACTTCTCTACCTTTTCCTGCTGCCGATCCGCTTCAGCATCCTGGCGCTCGGCCTCGCGGCGTTCGCGTTCATCCTCGCCGATCAGGGACAGGACATCCTCCGCCGCCTGGGCGAAGTCGATCCCGATTTCGGCGGCCCGCGCGGCTCCGCGCACTGGGGCCGCATCCTGCTCTTTCTCGTCTTCCTGAATCTGCTCGCGTACCAGATCTGGTTCTGGGCGCGGCAGATGCTGCGCCTGGAGCCGCCGCGTCATGAAGACGACGAGTACTTCGGGCGGACGCCGAACCCCGAGGATCCGGAGTTTCGGAATTGGGCGCTTTGGATTCCTCGCATCCTCGGCGCGCTGCTGTTCGTCGCGCTCTTCGTCGGGTTCTACCGCGTGCGGTTGACGTACGGCAGCGGCGTCCACACCGTCATCCCTTGGATTCTCGGATTGATCGCGTTGTCGTTCGTGATCTTCCTCCTCGCCGTCGTCTTCCGGCGCCGCGTTTTGGAGAGGAAGGCGAAGGGGACGATCGCGCATGTCGAGCCGGGCCAGCTCGCGCCGAGCACGCGCGCGATGTTCCTCGCGTTCCTCGTCCTGGAGCTGCTGTTCTTCGTCGTGTCGACGGTGTGGCCGACGCGCATCATGGCCCTCGATGCGGGCGTCGTCGTGCTGCTGACGCTCGCGTTGTGGGTGCCGTTCGGAAGTCTCGTCGTTTATTGGGGCATGCGGATGCGGGTGCCGATCCTGACGTTCTTCCTCATCGAGGCGTTTCTCGTCAGCCCGCTCGCCGATCGCAATCACGTCATCCGCACCGTCTCCACACCGGTTCCGCCACGGCCGACGGCGAGCCAGAAGCTCGACGAGTGGGTGCAGCGCGTTTCGGCGAACTACGGGCCGAACGATGCGATCCCGGTCTTCATCGTGGCAACGGAAGGCGGCGGCATCCGTGCCGCGTATTGGACGGCCGCGGTACTGACGTCGCTGCAGGACACGAATCCGCTGTTCCGCCGCAATCTCTTTGCCGTCAGCTCCGTGTCCGGCGGCTCGCTCGGCACGATGACGTTCAGCGCGCTCCTCGCCGACGGCGGCACGGGCCTCCACGCGAAAGCCTCGCACGCCCTCGGCGCCGACTTCCTCGCGCCGACGCTCGCGGCGATGGCGCAATCGGACTTCGTGCAACGCTTCCTGCCGCTCGGCTTCCCCGATCGCGAACGCGCGTTGGAGCTCGGCTGGGAACGCGGCTATCAGGAAGCGGTGAGCACGAATACGTTCGCGCGCGGGCTGCTCGATCTGCACGCGCAGCATCCCGATCTGCCGTCGGTGTTCATCAACGGGACGATGGTGGAGACCGGCGATCGCATCATCACCAGCAACTGCGCGATCCGCGGCGACGGGCCGCTGCTCGTGTTCCGCAACGCGTTCGACGGCCTCGATCTGCTGAAGAGCGACCTGCCGCTGAGCGCGACGGCGGGGATGAGCGCGCGCTTCACGTACGTCTCGCCCGCGGGCCGCGTCGGTACGCTCGGACACGTGGTGGACGGCGGCTACTTCGAGAACTCCGGCGCCGTCACCGCCGCGGAGCTCGTGTTGCTCGTGCTGCAACGCAAGGATCCGCGCCTCGTGCCGGTCGTGATCCTCATCGACTACGAGAACTGCAGCCCGACGCTCAAGACGAGAGCCGCCGATTGCACATTCGATGCGGACGCGCCATTCCCATCGCTGACCGGTCCGGTCGATCCGCAATCGGCAGAACTTTGGGCGAACGAGGTGCTGTCACCCGTGCGCGCGCTGGCGAACACCCGCGGCGCGCGGGGCTCGCAGGCGGTGGGCGACGTGCGGACCGCGTCCGCGTTCGGCCTCATCAAGAACACCGTGATCGAGTTCCGCCTCGTGCAACGCAACGTCTCGATGCCCCTCGGCTGGGTGCTGTCGTACCAGGCGCAAAAGGCGATCGACGGCGGCGTGGAGACAAAGGGAAACCTCTGGGCCCGCAACGCGATCGCCCGCTGGCTGCACACCGAGCCGCCCCCGAGCGATCCACTTGCGGTAGAGTCGAATCAGCAGTTGAAGGCGACGAATTCGGAGTGAAGAAGGGTGTCATTCCGAGCCCCGCAGAGGGCGAAGAATCTCCTGGTGCGAACGATGAGCGCACGTGCCGGGAGATCCTTCACAGTCTTCGCTGCTCAGGACGACACCCGCCGAGCCTTTCGCAGGGTAGGAGTGTCATTCTGAGCCCCGCAGAGGGCGAAGAATCTCCTGGTGCGAGCGATGAGCGCACGTGCCGGGAGAT
>JAFAVZ010000577.1 GCA_019242175.1 Acidobacteriota bacterium | reverse complement strand
GGCGACGGGCTTTAGCCCGCCGCGGGACCGGCTGAAGCCGGTCCCCACGTTCTTCACCAACGCCAGGTCACGCCCACCCGGGCCGCCCGGCCGGGGGCGGGGAAGGCGAGGCCGGTCGGGGTGCCGGCGAAGTCGGCGAGCACGTAGCCCACCTCGTCGTACTTCGCGTCTGTCGCGTTCAGCACGTCGAGGGCGATGCGGGCAGGGCCGAAGTCGCGCGTCATGCGGAGGTCGACGCGGTTCACGTCGCCTTGCGGGAAGAGATGCTCGTCGTCCAGCCAGCGGCCGTGCATCCAGCGATACACGACGTCTGCCTCGATCGCGAACGGCAGGCGTGCGCGGGCGACCGCCTGCGCCACGTGCTCGGGGATGTTCTTCAGCTGCTCGTCGCCGACGCGCGTCCACGCATAGGCGACCGTCGCGACGTCGAGCATCGAGAAGCTGCCTTCGACGCCGCGGTGCACGCTGCTGCCGATGTTCTTGTACGTGAACGTCGCCGGGTCGAAGTCGATCTCGTCGGTCACGTTCATCCGGTACGCGACGACCGACCAGTGCGCGCGACTGCGATCGCCGCTCACGCCGGCCTCGATGTTCCGCGCGCGTTGCGGCCGCAGGTCGGGATTCGAGATCGTGAACGTGCCGCCGGCGAAGTCGGGATAGGGCCGGGGATCGAAGAGCTGGTCGAGCGTCGGCGCCTTGAACGCCTTCGAGAGCTGCAGCCAGTACGACGCATGCTCGCCGCGGAGCGTGAACGCTGCGCGGGGAGACGTCGCGGAGGCGTCGCGCGAGCCGTTCGAGAAGTCGTCGCGGATCTCGTCGCGTCGCGCGCCGACGCTGAGCACGCAACGCGCGCAGACGTTCCACGTCCCGGTCACGAACACGCCGGCGAGGTTGCGATGCCCGTCCGCCGCGGCGATCGACGCCTGCTTCACGCCGTTCTCGACGCCGAAGTAATCGCCTTCGAACGACGTGCGGGAAGCGTCGATGCCGGTGTGCAGCCACCCGCGCGTGACGCCGCCGCTGACGCCGAATTCGTTCGCATCGATCTCGCGCAAGGCGGTGATGCCGAAGCCGGGCGCGAGGAGCAACGTGCGCAGGTTGTCGCTGCCGCGCCGCGCGCCGTAAGCGCCGAGGTGCAAGCCGTTCGCGTCGTACGAAACAGACAGGCGATCGCGATCGGTCTTCTCCCAATCGAAAGCGAACAGCGCATTCGACTGCCGCCGATCGTCGGCGATCTCGGAGAGCGTCAGCGGCCCCGGCTCGCGTCGATCTTTCCGCGCGAGCTCGCCCGCGATGCGGAACCGCGAGCCGTCGAGCGTCAAACGGATGCCGCCGTCGCGCCGCGAGGAGTGCTCGCGGAAGCCGTCGAGATGCGCGAGGTCGGCGGAGGCGCCGAGGAAGAGGTCGGGGGCGATTTGTTCACGGTAGCCGGCTTCGACGGACTGTTGCCCGAACGAGCCAGCGGTCACGTGCGCGAAGCCGGACTTGCCACCAGCGCGGTGGGTGAAGAGCTGGATGACGCCGCCGAGGGCGGTGTCGCCCCAGGCGGCGGAGCCGGGGCCATGGACGATCTCGATGCGCGCGACGTCCTCGAGCCGGAAACGCGACCAGTCGGCAAGGCCCGACTCGGCGTCGCCGACCGGGACGCCGTCGACGAGCAGTTTCACGTATTCGACTTCGCCGCCGCCGAAGAAGCCGCGGCTGGTGATCATCGGCGAACCGCTCGCGGCCGATTCCGACATCATCGTCAGCCCCGGAACCGTTGCCAGCGCTTCCGCGAGCGATTCGACGGGGAGCGTCTTCAGCTCTTCATGTTTGAGAACGGTGACCGCGGCCGCTGCTTCGTCTTTCGCCTGGGCCTGGCGCTCGACGGTGATGACCATGTCGACCTGCGGCGGCGGGGAAGGCGGCGCCGCAGACGTCGAGTCGTCGATCAGGAAAAAGAGAAAGATGGCGGCGAGCACACCGGAGGAGTGTTTGCCGCGTGCAGGTTCCCTACCCGGCGGCCACCCAGGGCGGCGGATAGTTCATGCGCGTCCAGTACTTGCCGATGACGCCGGCGGCGTCGACGAATTTCTCGAAGTCGACCGGCTTGACGATGTAGCTGTTCGCGCCCGTCTTGTACGTCTGCAGGCGGTCGCGCTCGTGGAGCGACGAAGTGAGGATGACGACCGGCAGCAGCGAGGTGGCCGGCGTCTCGCGGATGCGGCGCAGGACTTCGTGGCCGTCGACCTTCGGCAGCTGGAGGTCGAGGAGGACGACGGCGGGCAACGGCATGGGATCCTTTTCCGCCGTGCCGTGGAGCATCTCCAACGCGGAGACGCCGTCGCGGGCGACGGTGATGTCTACATCCAGCTTGTTGCGTTTGAAGGCGATCATGGCGAGCTCCACGTCGTCTTCGCTGTCTTCCACCAGAAGGATTCGATTCGTCCGTTCCAAATCCGTCTCTCCCTCAACGGTCCTCGACCATGATAATCGCCGGAATGCGGTCTCTACTGCTCGTATCGATGCTGATGTTCGCGCTGACGTTGCCGATCGCCGCGCACCCTGCGTGGGGAATCGTAGTCGATCGGAACGGCCGAGTGGTGTACAGCGATCTGGAAACTGTGTGGCGGATCGGCGCCGACGGCCGCCCGACCGTGCTCCGTCCCGGCTTGTCCGGGCACCACGTGCACGAGCTGTTCCTCGACGAACGGGGCAATTTGTACGGAGAGGACTACACGTACACCGGCACCCGCTTCGTCTCGACGTACTGGAAGATGACGCCGTCCGGCGCCATGACCCCCTCGGTCGGACCGGGCATCCTGCGCGACCGAGACGGCAATCGTTACGAAGTGATCGAGAACAACCACACGAAGGCCGAGACGCGCATCGTGAAGCACACGGCGAGCGGGATCACGCCGTTTGTCGGCTCTCGCTACGGGCTGCGGGACGGGAAGGGGGCGGCGGCGCAGTTCAGCAACATCGTCGGCCTGGCCATCGCCGCGGACGGCGCGCTGTACGCGACCGATGGCGGCGCCGTTCGCAAGATCGCTCCCGATGGAACGGTGACGACGCTCGCCCGCGGTCTCGACGTCGACAGAGACGCGCGCGAGCCGCTCGTGTTCGGCGGGTTGATGGGGATCGCGATCGGGAAGGACGCGGTCTACGCGGCGGATTTCCGCAATCGGCGCATCGTGCGTGTGACGTTCGCCGGCGCGATGCAGGTGATCGCGCGCAGCACCCCGCCGTATTCGCCGACCGGCGTGGCGGTGGCGCCGAACGGCGACGTGTGGGTGCTCGAGGCCGGCTATCGCCCCGGCGCGACGATCGAGCCGCGGGCGCGCAAGCTGCCGCGCTAAGATTCTTCGCGCCATGACGCGCATGCCCGCCCTCTTCTTCGGCCACGGAAATCCAATGAACGCGCTGCAGCAGAACGGGTGGACGGAGGCGTGGGCACGCATCGGCCGGGAGATTCCACGTCCGCGCGCGATCGTCTGCATCTCGGCGCATTGGTATCTGCCGGCGACGCTTTCGACTGCCGTCGAACGTCCGCGCACGATCCACGACTTCGGCGGTTTTCCCCGCCCGCTCTTCGAGGTGCAATACCCTGCGCCTGGCTCGCCGGAGCTGTGCGAGCGTTTGCAGGCGCTCACCGGCGCGGAGCCGAATCACCGCTGGGGCCTCGATCACGGCACATGGTCGGTGCTCGCGCACGTTTACCCCGCGGCCGACATCCCGGTGGTGCAGCTCAGCATCGACGAGTCCCAACCCGCCGCCTTCCACTACGACCTCGGCAAGCGCCTCGCTCCACTGCGCGACGAAGGGGTGCTGGTGATGGGCAGCGGCAATCTCGTGCACAACCTGCACGCGTACGCGTGGGGCGCGCACGCGCCCGAGCCTTACGACTGGGCCGTGCGCTTCGAGTCGCATGCGCGCGAATGGATGCTCGCCGGCAACCATCAGCCCCTCGTCGCCTACGAGACGCTCGGTCGCGATGCGATGCTCTCCGCCCCCACCCCCGATCACTATCTGCCGCTCCTCTACATCCTCGGCGTCCAGCAATCGGACGACGCAGTGACGTTTCCGGTGGAGGGGGTGGACGGCGGATCGATCTCGATGCTGACGGTGCAGGTGGGGTGAGCGGGCGTCCCGCCCGCGAGCCGACGGGCGTCTCGCCCGTCGGCCGTTCCCGGCGATGCGTGGCAGCGGCACGAGACGTGCCGCTGCATGCGGGCGAGACGCCCGCTCACCGCGCGATTGCGGCCGCACACTTCATGGACCAACGTAGGGCCTGTCTCGAGCCGAGCAACGTAGGGCCGGCTGGGGAGCCGGCCCAGCATTTCGTTACTGGACGTTGAGGGCGAAGTCGTCCACGACGAACGACGTCTGCTTGACCGAGCCTTCCGTACCGACGAGGTAGACCTGGATCGTCTGCCCCTTGTACGCGAGCACGCTGAACGACTTTTGCGAGTAGCCGGTGGCGGCGTTCGCATTCGAGTATGTGGCGAGCGTCGTGAGGACGGTGCCCGACGTGTTCCGGATCTGCACCTTCAGCGTGTCGTACGCGGTCGTTCCGGTCTCGTCGGTGTCGATGTGCAGCCAGAAGGAGAGCGTCGCGGTGGTGGCCGTCGACGGGATGGCGACCGTCTGCAGGATGGAATCAGTATGGGCGGCACCGTAGCCGTTCATCCACGCCTTCCAGCTGCCGGAGTGCGACGCTTCGCCGGACGAGTTGTCGAGCACGCCCGTGGTGATGGTCCAGGGCGACGCGGTGCCGGTCTCGAAGCCGGGATTGCCGAGGAGCTGTGTCGGGCCGGAGGCGTTGTTGACGGTGACCGTCACGTTCGACGCCTGCTTCATGTTGTTCGCGGCGTCGTAGGCCTTCGCCGTGATCGTGTGCGAGCTGTTCGCGAATGTGGTGGTGTTCCAGCTCCACGTGTAAGGCGAGACCGTGTCGGTCGTGCGCAACGCGCCGTCGACGTAGATCTCGACCTTCGTCACGCCGACGTTGTCCGTCGCCGACGCGGTGATCGTGACCGTGCCGCTGACCGTCGAGCCGTTCGTCGGCGAGGTGATGGAGCAGGTCGGCAGCGTCGTGTCGCCGCCTCCGCCTCCCGTCGTGCCGTTCGCCAGCCAGTAGACCGCGTTCGCGATCAGGAGGCCGTTGTCCCAGGCAGGGTCGTTGTAGCCGAGATACGTCGTGTGGCCGCACCCGTTCGTGGCGTCTTCGGTGATCGAGGAATCGGCGACGGCGGCGATGCGGCCGGTGCCGTACGTCGACGTAGCGAACGTGACGCCGGAGCTCGTGTCGTGCGTCGAGACCGTGCGCCAGATGTGGCCCTTCGCGTTGCCGGTGAGCGTCATCGAGCTGGAGCCGAAGAGGCCGAGGCCTTTCGTCGACGAAGGGTTGCCGTACGGGCCGGTGTAGATGATGGGCGACGTCGTGTCGGTCGTGTAGTTCGCGTCCGGATGATCGTCGAACCAGCCGAACGTGCTGTCGGCGGAGTTGGCGTTGTAGGTGATGCCGAAGACCGACGGGCTGCCCATCAGCTCATTGAAGATCTCGGGCGGATCCCAGCCGTCGTTATTGCGGTCGGCGCCGGCATGGTCGGCGATCATCAGGAAGCCGCCGCCGTTCTGCACGAACGCGCGGATGGCGCTGATCTCCGCGGCCGTGAAGCGCGTGTTCGGCTCGGAGCTGACGAAGACGTTGTAGTTCTTGAGGTCCTGAGGGTTGGTGGTGTCGTTGTAGCTGATGCGCGCGCCGACCGGCAGGCTCTCGACGTGGAAGCCTTTCTTGACGAGATCGACGCCCATCGCAGAGTGGCCGCCGCTCCAGAACGTCTCGGGCGTGGACGAGGTGATGCCCGCCTGATCGGGCGTGGGATAGCGCTGGGCGGTGCCGCAAGTGTCTTCGTCGAGCGTCCAGTCGGCGTTGCCCGCCGTCTGGGCGTGCATGGCGTCGAAGAGGATGCTTTTCTGCTGCGCCACCGCGGCGTGGGAAACCAGGGACACGAGGAACAGGGCCGTTGTGAAGAGACGTCGGGACATTCTTCCTCCGTTCAAGATTTGACCAGCAGGAACAGGAGTTGACCCGCCCCGTGCTCTAGGTTTGACCAACGGATGGTCGCAGATGGAGATGTGGATGGAGTGCAATTGGCGTCAATTGCAGGGGGGAGGCCAAAGCACGTTACTGGTTGCTGGTTGCTGGTTACTTGCGCAGTGGCGCCTGGAACGACCGACGGCGCAAGCGACCAGCAACCAGCAACCAGCAACTACCCCGTCTCCCCGCGCCCGATCCGTTCGGCGAGCCGCGTCGTCGCGTTTTCCGGCTCCGTCTCCAGCTCGCGGTGCAGCGCGTCGGCGAGGCGTTTGTAGGCTCGTTGGGCGGCGGCGGGGTCGCCGGAGCGGGCGAGGGCGGTCATCAGGTTGCGGGTCGCCTCTTCGTTCAGATCGTCGAGCTCCACGGTGCGGCGGTAGATCTCCGCGGCGCCGGCATGATCGCCGGCGGCGACGCGAGCGCGTCCGAGCACGGTGAGTGCGTTCGCGTAGAGATCGCGGAGGCGGTCGCGCACTTCTTCGAACCATTCGCCGCTCGACGCATGCGCGAAGTACTCGCCGCGATACGACTCGACGGCGCGCGCGACTTTCTCCGGCTCCCTCGCCCGCGCCTCTTTCTCGAACTGCTCGACGTCGTACCCGAGGCCTTTGCGCTCGATCGCGTACGTCTCGCCGCTGGTCACGACCCACTCACTGCCGATCGCCTTGCGCAGGCGGTGCAGCGTCACGTGGAAGTTGTTGCGCAGGCGCGCGGGATCGACGTCCGGCCACAACGCGGCGCCGATCTGCTCCTTCGTCGCGCCTCGCGGATGGGCGAGCAGGAACAGCAGCAGCTCGCGCGAACGGCCCGATTGCGCCGCGGTCTCGAGCAGGCGTCCGTCGCGCCAGATCTCGAGCGGCCCGAGCGCGAGCACGCGGAGCGATGGCGCGGCGTTGCGCGGACGCTCTGCCGTCGGCTGGATCGCCCGCGCCACATGCTCGCGCGCGATCGCCACCATCTCGTCGTACGGCAACGCCGCGCCCGATGCGAGCACCACGCGCAGCCGGTCGTTGCCGAGTGCCTGATGGATGCGCTCGTCTTTCTCGCGCTCGAACTCCGCCTGCCGTCCGGGCCGCGCGCCGAGCTGCAGCCACGCGGCGGAAGCCGCGGCGAGCAGTCGCGTGCCGACTTCTGCGTCCCCGACGTCGAGCAGGGCGAGGCCGATGCCTTCGATGACTTGCGTCAAACCCCAGCGGTCGTCGATCTCCGCATGCACCTCGAGCGCGCGCCGAAAAGCCTGGATCGCTTCCGCATGTTTGTTCTCGGCCAAAGCGACGAAGCCGAGGACGCCGAGGGCGTGGCCGATGGCCGGCATGTTGTCGAGATCGGCGCCGATGCGGTACGCCTCTTCGAAAGCCGTCCGCGCCGACGCGAGATCGCCGCGGATTTGCGCGGCGAGTCCGGCCCAGTAGAGCGTGAGTGCCAACGCGACATCGCGCCCGTTCGCCCGCGCGATCGACAACGCTTCGGCGAAGACGGTTTGCGCGTCTTGCGGATCGTCGTCCGCGAACGCGAGCGCAGTGCCGAGCAGTTGCAGTGCGGACGCGAGCGTGCGGCGATCGTCCGACTTGCGCAGGATGCCGACCGCCTCGTCGATCCGCGGCCGCACCGCGTTCCAGTCGCCCTGCCAAACCGCGGCATTTCCCGCGGCGACGTACGCTCGTGCGCGCACCAACGGCGGTACATCCTTCGCGCGCGTCAGCGCCTCTTCGATGCGGCGCCGCCCTTCGTGAAAATGCCCGCGCGCGAACCAGTACCAATGCAGCGCGTAGAGGAGGCGCAACTCCAGTTCGGAGCGCGACGCGTTCTCCTCGGCCCAGTCGAAGACCGCGCGGACGTTGCCCAACTCGTCGTCGACGCGGCGCATCGTCGCCATGTCGACGGCGCCGGCGAAGATGCGGGGCTCGGCGGCTTCGATCAGCTCGAAGTAGAAACGCGCGTGGCGCTCCCGGAAGCGGTCGCGTTCGCCGGCCTGCTCCAGCTTCTCCGTGGCGAACTGGCGCACGGTTTCGAGAAGGCGATAGCGGCCGCCGTCGACCATCACCAGCGACTTGTCGACGAGGGCGCCGAGGAGCTCGAGGACGTCTTCGCCACAGACGAATTCGACGGCGTCGAGCGTGAACGAGCCGGCGAAGACGGCGAGGCGCCTGAGCAGTGTTTGTTCGTCTGCGGAGAGGAGGCGATAGCTCCAGTCGATCGTCTCCCGGATCGTGCGATGGCGAGGCATCGTGCGCGAGCCGGAGGAGAGGAGGCG
>JAFAVZ010000386.1 GCA_019242175.1 Acidobacteriota bacterium | reverse complement strand
CCGTGATCGAGTCGCCGGTGTGGACGCCCATCGGATCGAGGTTCTCGATCGAGCACACGATCACCGCGTTGTCCTTGGCGTCGCGCACGACCTCGAGCTCGAACTCCTTCCAGCCCAGCACGCTCTCCTCGATCAGGATCGAGTGCGCCGGCGACTGGTCGAGGCCGAACTGGACCATGCGGTCGAGCTCGCCCCGGTTGTACGCGATGCCGCCGCCGGAGCCGCCCAGCGTGAACGACGGGCGGATGACGAGCGGGTAGCCGATGCGGACGGCGGTCTGCTCGGCTTCTTCGACGCTGCCGGCGTAGCCCGACTGCGGGACGTCGACGCCGATCCGCGTCATGCACTCCTTGAAAAGCTGCCGATCTTCGGCGGTCTTGATGGCGTCGTAGTTCGCGCCGATCAGCTCGACCTTGTGCCGCTCCAGCGCGCCGTTTTCGTAGAGCGCCATCGCCAGGTTGATGCCCGTCTGGCCGCCGACCGTCGGCAGGATCGCATCCGGCTTCTCCCGCTCGATGATCCGCTCCAGCGTCGCCGGCGTGAGCGGCTCGATGTAGGTGCGGTCCGCGAACTCCGGGTCGGTCATGATCGTCGCGGGGTTCGAGTTCACCAGGACGACCCGGTAGCCCTCGTCCTTCAGGGCCTTGCACGCCTGGGTGCCGGAGTAATCGAATTCGACCGCCTGCCCGATCACGATCGGACCGGAGCCAATGACGAGAATGGAGTGAAGGTCGGACCGCTTCGGCATGCCGGTGCGGAGGATACATGATCGCGCCGTGCGATCATGCGCATTGCTCATGAAACGCTTCGTGGAATGGGAAGGTCTGGAACTGCGCGTCGACGGCGCTCGGATCGCGGAGCTCGCGCAGACGATGCGCGTGCCGCCGATCGAGCGCCTCACGTTCCGTTTCTTCGACGGCTTGCTGCGCGTGGAAGGGACGATCCGGAAGGTTTTCTCGGTGCCGTTCTCGGTGGAGATCCCGGAGCTGCTCGCCGCCGGAACGAAGGTGCGGGTCCCGATCCGCAACGCATCGGCGTTCGGGGCGATCCCGATCCCGCAATTCCTCTTCTCGATCGTGCAGACCCGCCTCCCGAAGGAGCTCGTCGGCTTCGAGCCGCCCGCGACGTTCGTCGTCTCGCTGGACCGCTTCTTGCCGAGCTTCGTCACCGCCGACATACGGCAAATCAAGATCGTCGACGGCGGCCTCCTCGTCACTCTCGGACCGGGAGGCGCCGATCTGCCCGGAGCCGCTGATGGAAAACAATGACGAAGATCTGAACGAGCCCGAAATCCTGAATGCCGAGATCGTCGAGTCGATGCCGGCGCCGACGAAGGAGCGCGCGGACCGCTTCTACGACCGCCTCCGCCGCTCGATCTCGCGCTACCTCGAGAAGCGCGGCAAGACGGTGGAGAAGACCGCCGAATACGTGCTCCTCGTGCCCGACGTTTTCAACCTGCTCTGGCGTCTCGCCAACGACTCCCGGGTCAGCGGCAAAAACAAAGTCCTCCTCGGCAGCGGCATCGCCTACTACGTCTTTCCCCTCGACTTCATGCCGGACATCGTTCCCGGCGTCGGCTTCCTCGACGACCTCGTGTTCGCCGTTTACGTGCTGAACAAGATGCTCGCCGACACGGAGGCCGAGGTGCTGCGGGAGCATTGGGCCGGGGATGAGGATGTGCTGGCGATGATCCGCCGCGTGATCGGCGCCGCCGATACGCTCGTGTCGAAGGACTTCCTCGGATACGTGAAGAAGATGCTGAAGCGGGATTGACGGCGGCTACTTCGAGGTAGGGAAAAGGCGGAGTCCGCCACTCCTAGAGCGAAGGAGGCAACCATGAAGAATCGGAACCTGTCCCGCTCCCTTGTCCTGGTCCTGGCCCTCGTTCCCGCAACGCTCGTCTTCGGTCAGACGATGTCCGTCCAGAACTCGACTTCCAGCTCCGCCGCCTGCACGACGTTCGAGCTCGTGCCCACCGTGACGACGCCCGTCACGAAGAGCATCGCCTCGAACGCGACGATCGATACCGGCCTGCCGTCGAACGCCAGCACGCTGCTCAGCCTGGAGCTGAAGCAGGCCAACGCGGACGTCGCCGGCACGCCGCTCTACCTGACCGGCGTGCTGAAGGCGCAGCTGTCGTCGACCGCCTGCAATGAGGCGATCCCGCCCTGCCTCGTGCTGACGCCCGACACGACGTCGGATCCTCACGGCGTGGCCGAGGCGAACATGTTCCTCGCGGCGCGGAACCCGAAACGGGAGTTCTGCCTGAAGGGCAATCTGTCGACCCGCGACAAGAAGCACTACTTCACGCTCGAGAACGGCCTGGTCGTGCAGCTGATGGGAAACCTGAAGACCGTGCCCGACGCCGGCTCCACCTGCCTCTGCGGCGCCTACGCGACGCCCCCCGAGCCGCTGAAGACGATCGCGTTCTCCGTGCGCCACCGGTGCGAGGAGAAGGCGGCGGTACCGAAGAAGCCGTAAGTCTCGACAACGTGGCGGCGGGCTTCAGCCCGTCCGCGCCGGCAAACGCCGGCTGTATATTAACGACGGCGCGCGGGCAATTGCTCGCGCGCCACCTTCCTCCCGATCACCTTCCTCCCGATCACCTTCCTCAGCTCCTCGCCTGCAGATCTCCACACCACGAACTTCCCCCAGAGGGATGCGGTGTCTCTCGCCTCGAGCCCAGGCGCGAGCTTGGCCGGCCTTAGTGTCATTTTTCACCTTCCAGTGGATATTTGTGGACGACAGTGGTCCAAAGTGGTACAACCTTCCATCCGAACACGGAAAAGTTCGCTTTAGAGGATCTACAGGTCGTGGAACTCACTGTTCTCATGGGGCACGCCCCGGCCAAAGTCGACGACAAAGGTCGCCTGAAGATCCCCGCCAACTTCCGCAAGATCATTGAAGACCGTTTCGGCCAGGACTGCTTCATCACCTCCCAGGACGGTGAACGGGCGCTCATCTATCCCATGTCCGTCTGGCACGACTTCCAGGCCAGGCTGGCGAAGGTGCCCTCCTCCTCCGTGGCCAAGATGAAGCTCCTCGAGCGGGTCAACTACTACGGCCAGGCCTCCAGCATCGATCCCCAGGGCCGCGTCCTCGTCCCGAACGTCCTGCGCAACGTCGCGGGCATCGTGGAAGACGTCGTGGTCATCGGCAATCAGGATCACCTCGTCGTCTGGAACGAAGAGCGGATCCAGAAGCGCCTGAACGAGACCCCGCTCACCAGTGACGACTACAAGGAGCTCGAGCTCCATGGCGTGTGACCGTGAAGCACGAGCC
>JAFAVZ010000367.1 GCA_019242175.1 Acidobacteriota bacterium | reverse complement strand
CGATCGCGCGCATCTTCCGCTCGATGTGAAGCACGTCGCCGAACGCGGTCTCGACGTAATCGAACATCGTCATGCCCGGCTCGGCGTCGAGATGCTGTCCGACATGGCCGACCGTGAGTCCGGAGGAGCGGAGGACCTGCCCGCGATCGGGCTCTTCCTGTTTGAGGAGGAGGCGGAAGAGCGTCGTCTTCCCCGCGCCGTTGCGGCCGACGAGCCCGACGTGCTCGCCGGGGTTGTGCTGCCAGGTCGCACCTTTGAGGATGTCGTGCGGCCCGTAGGATTTCTCGATGTCTTCGAAGCGGTAGAGCATGGCTAGCGGACGGAGAACACTTTCGAGTCTTTGCGCATGCCCGGCACGTCGAATGCGCTGTCCGACTCCAGCACGACCGGGAACTCGACCAGCGCCGCGGCGATCGTCCGGTACAACTGCCCGACCCAAAGCGGCAGCCGCTCGGAGATCGCCGCTCCTCGGACGCGCAGGTCGTTCGGCGCGATGACGACCTTCACACGCTGGAAGCCGGTGTCGGCGACGAGCGTGAAGAGCTGTTCGATCGCCGGATCGCCGATGGCGACGCAGCCGATCGACACGTTCTTGCCGTGGATGAAGATGTCGCCGCCGAGGCGCGTGCGGCCTTCGCGCTCGGCCATCTGGAGGTCGAAGAGGTTCGGATAGCCGACTTTCATCGAGAGGTGATAGCTGCTCGCCGGGTTGAGCAGCTCGATGCGGTACACGCCTTCCGGCACCTGGAAATCGCCTTCGCGCAGCTTCGGCCCGGCGACGCCGCTCGCGGCGAAGATGGGGTAGCTGCGGACGTAGCGCCACGGCTGCCTTGCATCCGAGGCGGCCCAGATCGCCACGCGGCGCTCCTGTTTGAAGATGAGCAGCGCCAAGCGCTTCGGCGGATAGCTGACGCCTTTGCGCTCGAACAGCGGCTTCCACGCTGCGCGCGCCGCCGGCCCGTAACGCGCGAGCACGCTTTGCAGCGTCGGCGGCGCGACGTAACGGACGTAGACGAGCGCGCCGCCGGCGAGGACCGCCGCCACGGCGATGACGATCGACGCCACGACGGCCCACCTGCGCAGGTTCACTCTGCTAACCTACACGCATGCGGCTCGCAGTCAACATCGATCACATCGCCACGATCCGCGAAGCGCGGAAAACCGACGAGCCCGACCCGGTCGCGGCCGCGGTGCTCTGCGAGCTCGCCGGCGCGCAAGGCATCACCGTCCACCTCCGCGGCGACCGCCGGCACATCCAGGACCGGGACGTCGAAGTCCTGCGCCGCACCGTCTCGACGCATCTCAACGTCGAGATGGCCGCTACGTCTGAAATGGTGCGCATCGCCCAGACGGTAAAGCCGCATCAGGTCACGCTCGTGCCGGAGCGCAAGGACGAGGTGACGACCGAGGGCGGGCTGGATGTCGTGCTGCACTCGGGCAACATCGAGAAGACGCTGCGCCAGCTGCTCGACGCACGCATCGAAGTCTCGATCTTCGTCGATCCCGACCTCGAGCAGATCCGTCACTGCCACAAGCTGCATTCGCCGCGGATCGAGATCAACACCGGCAAGTATTCGGATGCTGTGACGCGCGGCACCGGCAACCCGGCGGCGGAGCTGGACAAGATCGCGACCGCCGCACGCGCCGCGAAGAAGCTCGGCCTCACGGTGCTCGCCGGCCACGGCCTGACGTACCGCAACATCGACGCGATCGCCGCGATCCCAGAGATCGAGGAGCTGAACATCGGTCACTCAATCATCGCCCGCGCATCGCTCGTGGGACTCGAAGCCGCGGTGAGGGAGATGATCGCGCTGATCCGCAATCCGCGCCGCTGAGCGGGCACGGCCCGCCGCGCTTGTTGGCCAAGCCTTTGCGCGGCTCTGCGTTCTAGTCGGCCTTGACCCTGTCATCCTGAGTCGCGCAGACGACGAAGGATCTCCTGGCCTGGACGCGACTCGCCCGCATCAGGAGATCCTTCGCCGTCTTCGCGGCTCAGGATGACAGGCGCGCCAGTTCTCGGCGAATCGTCGCCACGCGCGTCTGGTCGCGCACCGGCGAAAACCGCTCCGCCTCGTACAACGCGACGAGCGGCTCGAGCGCGCGTGCGGCGTCCGGCTCCTTCGTTCGCAGGATCTGCAACGCTTCCTCGATCGTCATCGCATCGCTGACTTCGATCCCGTGCCGCTTCAGATGCGAAGCGAGCAGCGCGAACAACGAGCGTCGTCGGCGCAGGAGCGCCACGATCCCAACGACGATGCCGGCCGCGATCGCGAGGGCGATCGCAAACGACGGCGACGACGCGAGGCGCACGCCGGAGCCGAACGCGTTCCGCGTGCCGGCGGCGAAGCTCCGGAAGCGGGTGATGAGGTCGGAGAGGAACGCGATCTGGTCGCCGAGGCCGTAGGTCAGGACGTAACGGTCCCAGAAGTACGTGATCGAATCGCTGATCGCCGCGGTGTAAGCGCGCAGCAAACCGGTGCGCGTGTTGCCGGGCCGCATCGTGGCCGGCGTCGGATCGAACGTCGTCCAACGGCCGCGCACGTACGCCTCGACCCACGCGTGCGCGTCTTCGCGGCGCACGACGAAGTAGCCGGTGAGCGGATTCAGCGTGCCGCCGTAGAAGCCGCCGACGATGCGCGCGGGGACGCCGAGGGCGTTGAGGAGGGCGACCTGGCCGGCGGCGAAGTACTCGCAGTGGCCGCGCCGTTCGCGCAGCAGAAAGTCGTCGACGCTCATCGCGTGGCCGATGTCCTGCGCGCGGGCGAGGTAACGGAAGTTGCGATTGAGATAGCGTTCGATCGCGACCGCCTGTTTGAACGGATCGGTCTCGTTGCCGACGATGTCGCGCGCCATCGCCGAGACCGCAGGGCTGATCGGATAACCGGTGAGTGGCGGCGGTTGCCGTTGCGCGTTCATGCGCAGCGGATCGATGCCGCGCGCCATCAGCACGTTGAAACGCAGCATGTCCCGCGGCGTCTGAAACACGGAGTACGAGTCGCGTTTCGGCCCTTGGTAGATGCCGTTCAAGCCGCTGATCGCGTACGTCCCTTCCGGCAACAGCAGCCGGTTGTCCCGCACGAGCCGCTGTTGCACTTCAGCCTCGCGGGAGAAGCCGACCGGCCGCGCGATTTGGAAGCGACCGCTGCGTTGCGGAATGCTGCCGTACGGTCCCTGGCTCTGCCGCCACTCGCTGTCGCTCCAGCGGTCATACACCGCGGCGCGCAGGCGGAGCGGCGTGAAGAACGGCACCGCCTCCTGGCTCATCGACACGCGCGCGACGACGGTCGGATCGTTCGGACTCGCGCGCTCCTGGTTGAAGTTGATCGTGTCCGAAAGGCCAGTCGTCGCGTTGGTCAGGCCGCCGGTGATGCCTTGCACCATCGGGTTGCGCACGCGCGGGATGAATGGAAAAAGCAGCGCGGCGATGATCGCGGTGCCGCAGAGGTAGAACGTCGCGGCGCGCGCCGTCGGCGGCTCGGCATAGTCGCGATCGAGCGCGCGGACGGTATCGAGGTGGCTGGCGTACATCATCTGCCGCAGCATCACGAATCCGAAGACGATGACGAAGAGGACGATCGTGATGTGCGTCGACGTCGCAATGCTCGCGACGAACAGCAGCGCCGTGGTCAGCAGGCGTTGCGCGTGGTTGTAGACGCGCCTCGACTCGATGGCCTGGTAGACGGCGATGAACAGCACGAGATGCGTCGCCGCGGCGATCGCGCTGCGCGAGATCGCGATGGCGTCGATGAAGAAGAAGACGACGTAGGCGACGCCGAGCGCGCGCATCACGGCCGGCGGCACAAGCTCGGGCGAGCGTCCGGACGCGAGGCGCGCGACGATCGCGAGCATCGCGGCGTGGAAAATCAGCAGAGGTACGACGCCGATCGCGCCGGTCGCGTACAACGGCGCCGCGGCGAGCGCGGTCAGCAGGACGGTCTCGATGTCATGCCGTCGCTGCATCGCGCCTCCCTACGCCGAAGACCACCGAGTCACGGTCGAGGACGTACTGCACCGGCTCGTAGATCGGCTCGAGCAACGCCAACGCGCGAAACAACGGATCGGCCGACGCCGTATCGCTCGCCTGCGCCGTCGTGCGCGGCAGCGTGAGCCGCACGTCGAGTCCGCGTCGGATCGCGTGGAAGACGAACGTCGCCGCCTCGCTCACCATCTGTTCGAACTCGTCTTCGGACGCGTACCGCGGCTTGTACGGATCGATCACGACGTGCACCGCGCGCGCGGCTTCGGCATCCGTCTGCTTCATGATCCAGCGCCCGAGGGACGCCGACTTTTTCCAATAGACGTGGCGCAGCGAGTCGCCCCGCACGTATTCGCGGAAGGAGTGGATCTCGCTCCCCGGCCCGGGACGGTTCGCCGTGCTCTCGTCGCCTTCGACGGGACGGAATCGCGTCCGCGCCGCCTCTTCGCCGAGGAGGCGGGGATAGACGACGATCTCGCCTTGCATGCGGATGCGGCGCTTCTTCAGAAAGAAGCCGAACGGATACCGCGTGTAGAAGTCGAGCGACTTCAACTCGACGATACCCCGCTTCTGGAAGAGCAGCTCCGCGTCGACCTCCGTCGTCGCATGCTTCGGCAGGAGCGGGACGAGGACCGGCTGGGCGAGATCGTCGGCGACGAGGACGACGTCGCGCACGTTCCAGATGCGCGAACGATTGCGAATGCGCAGAGTCGCCGTCGCCTCCCTCCCCGCCCACGCCTGATCGACGCCGCTCAGCTCGACGTCCAGCTTGCGCAACCCGCGCTGCGACGCGATGCCCGACAACAACAGGCACCCGAGCATGAACACCAGTCCGATGTACAACGCGTTGTTCCCCGTGTTCAACGCCGCGAAGCCGATGACGATCGTGAACGCGAGGTACGCCGTGCCGATCCTCGTGAACCGGACGACTCCGTTGAAGGCGAAGGAAGGCTGGTTCATCTACGCAGAGTGGAACATTTGACAGGAGGCGGAAACGCCGAGGTAGCCTCGGTGGGTGATGCGGTGGACAGATAGACAACGACAGGTCAGATCGGATCGGATTGCCGAAGCACTCAGGGAGTGCGGGGTGCTATGGCTCGTGTTCGCCAATCTCGATCGCCTCGTCGATGGTCCGTTCACGCTTGGGTGGAGCGTTGCGAACACTGCGTTCGGTCTTGTGCTGTGGGGCATCGGAATTTACATTGAGTTGAAGGAAGTGAAACGTGCTGACTCCTAGCGACCTGATTGGTTTCGGATGCATGTCTGTCGTCGCCTTGGTTGGCTGGCTCGTGGCGGAACACGACCACCGCATGATTCGTCGCCAGCGAGCCGAAGACCTCGAAGCCTTCTTCCGCGAGATCTATGGTCCCGCCGGCAAGCCGAAGAAGCCCGTTACCGCGGAACCGGAATCTCCGAAACGATCCGTTGAATGAACCTTCCCTCCGGTGAAGCATCGCCGCGCATCGCGCGATGGTCCTTCATCACGATGCGGTGCGAAAGCACGGGAACCGCGAGCCGTTTCACATCCTCGGGGATCACGAAATCGCGGCCGTTCACCATCGCCAGCGCCTGACAAGCCTTGAACCAGGTGAGCGCGCCGCGCGTCGAGACGCCGAGCGCGACTTCCGCATGCGTGCGAGTCGTCTGCACGACGTTCATCAGGTAGTCGACGAGCGTCTCGTTCACGTGGATCGTCGCGACCTGTTCCTGCAGCGCGCGAATCTCCGCCTCGTCGACGACCGGCTCGAGATGCTCCAACGCATCGTGCGCACCGCCGGCGCGTAGAAGTTGCTTCTCATCGGAAGCGCTCGGATAGCCGATCGTGATGCGCATCAGGAAGCGATCGAGCTGCGACTCAGGGAGCGGATAGGTGCCCACGTGCTCCACCGGGTTCTGCGTCGCGATCACGAGAAAAGGATCGGGCAGTTGCAGCCGCCGTTTCTCGACCGTGATGATCCCCTCGCTCATCGCCTCGAGCAGCGCCGACTGCGACTTCGGCGTCGCGCGGTTGATCTCGTCCGCAAGGAGCACGTTCGTAAAGATCGGCCCGGAGACGAACTCGAACTCCTGGTGATCCTGGTTGTAGATCGTCACGCCGACAATGTCGGCCGGCAGGAGGTCGCTCGTGAACTGGATGCGCTGGAACGACAGCGCCATCGAGCGCGCCAGCGCGTGAGCGAGCGTCGTCTTGCCGACGCCGGGAACGTCTTCGAGGAGGATGTGGCCCTTCGCGAGAAGCGCCGCGATGCAGAACTGTACGACTTCGGATTTGCCGCGGATGACTCGTTCGACGTTCGCCTGGAGCTCCGCGATCTTGTCGAGGGAGCGGCGGATGGGAATCGGTTGCGTCGTCATGCTCAGAATCTCTACGTCCGAGGCGAAGAGATGGTTCGCCTCGCCAACAGGGGCGTCAGCCTGCGTACTCCCAGCGCCACACGCGTCCGTCCTCCGGATCCATCACCTCGCCTGCGAAGCGAAATCCATTCCGGCGCAGGATGCGCACCGAGGCGTTCTCTTCCGGAAGCGTGTGAGCGATGACTGTCAGCGAAGGATCCGTGTCGAGAGCGAGTCGCGTGAGCGCAGCCGCGACGGCGCTGGCATATCCGCGTCCTTCGTAAGCAGCGAACGTCCCGTACGAGATCTCGACGACGCCGTCGACGGGATTGCCTTTGAAGCCGCAGACACCGACCGCGCGTTCGCCATCGACGGTGAAGTAGCCGAACCACGGAGCCGTCGCGCCGATGCGCGCGTAGAACTCACGGCTCATCTCCAGCATCTCCCGCGCGAACGCGAGCGACGGCTCCTCGACGAGATCCTCCAACCGCCCGACGCTGGTCTGCGGAACGAGCCGGATCACAGCTTCTTGTAGTCCGGACCGCCGCCACCCTCCGGCGGCACCCACGTGATCACCTGGTAGGGATCCATGATGTCGCACGTCTTGCAGTGGAAGCAGTTCGTGAAGTTGAGGAACGGCACTTTGCCGCGCCCATCCTCCGTCGGCTTCGGCTCGTAGACGTTCGCCGGGCAGAAGTGCAGGCAAGGATTCCCGTACTCCTCCGTGCACCGCGTGATGCAAACCTCGGTGTCGGAGATCAGCAGATGCGCCGGCTGATTCTCCTCGTGCACGACGCCGCCGTAATACACATCGCTCACCTTGTCGAATGTGTACGTGTTGTCGAACTTCATCTTCTCCGGCGGATGCGGATGCTCCGTGCCGAAGTAGCGCTGGATGCGCTCCATCCGTTCGTGACCGCTGTGGCCTTCCAGCTTGTTCGAGAATCCGAAGCCGCGGCCGCCGGTGACCATGCTCAGGCCGGCGTTGACCATGCCCGCGAGCTGGCCGTGCTCGAACGCCTGGTGGAAGTTGCGCTGCGTCCAGAGCTCGTCCTTCGCCCACGAATGTTCGAAGAGGTCTTCGTACTCCTTCAACTGCGTCGACGAGAAGTCATCGTTGAGCAGCGCGTGCAACGCCGCTTCCGCAGCGAGGATGCCGGACTTGATCGCGAGATGGATGCCCTTCAGCCGCGCGCCGTTCAGATAGCCGGCGGAGTCGCCGAGGATGAGGAAGCCGTCGCCGTAGGCGCGGGGCATCGAGAAGTAGCCGCCTTCCGGAATCGCCTTCGCGCCCGCGGCGATCATCTTGCCGCCCTCGAGCAGTTGGCGGATCGCGGGATGCAGTTTGTAGCGCTGGAACTCGTGATGCGGATCGAGCGTCGGGTTGCGGTAATCGAGACCTACCACGAGTCCGATGTCGACGATGCGATCCTTCATCCCGTAGATGAAGCCGCCGCCGAACGTCTCGGTATCGAGCGGCCAGCCGAGCGTGTGGATGACGGATCCCGGGGCGAAACGGTCGTCCGGAAGCTGCCAGAGCTCCTTGACGCCGAGCGAGTAGACCTGCGGATTCTTGTCTTTGTAGAGATCGAAGATGCCGGACAGCTGCTTCGTCAGCGTCCCGCGCGGCCCTTCGGCGAGGATGACCAGCTTCGCCTTGACGTCCACGCCCGGCTCGTAATTCGGCTTCGGCTTGCCGTACTTGTCGATGCCCTTGTCGCCGATGCGGACGCCGACGACGCGGCCGTCCTCGACGAGCACGCGCGACGCGGCGAACTCAGGGAACACATCCACGCCCATCTCGCCCACGATGCCCCCCAGCCAGCGGACCATTTCGCCGAGGGAGATGACGTAGTTGCCGTGGTTGACGAGGGGCGGCGGGTTGATCGGAGCGGCGAACTTGAACTTCTCGGTGAGATACCAGAACGCGTCGTCACCGACAGGTGCTTCGACGGGGCAGCCGCGCTCGAGGAAGTCGGGCATCAGCTCCCGAATGCCGCGCGGATCCATGACCGCACCGGAGATCCCGTGCGACCCGATCTCCTTCCCCTTCTCCAGCAGCGCGATCGAGAGCGCGTCGAGCTTGCGCTCCGACGGCCCCTCGTTGTGCGCCTTCACCAGCCGCGCGAGCTCGTACGCGGCGGCGAGACCCGCCGGACCGCCGCCGACGATCACCACGTCGACGTCGAGGGTCTCTCGCTCGATGCCCGGTAGTTCTGCCATCTTTCCGTCGCTCCCCTGCCGTTTCGGTCCGGGCATTGTATCCGCTGGCGAAGGCCCTGCTATCCTCACTCCTGTTTTCAGCGATGCAGACCGAGCTCGCAGCTCTCACGCTTCTGTTTCTCTGTAGTGCCGTGACGTCGTACGTGTCCACGGGCATCGTGCGGAAGGCTGCGGACCAGGCGGGCCTCGTCGACCGTCCGGACGATCACCGCAAGCATCACCTCAACGCCACCCCCCGCCTCGGCGGCCTCGCCATCATCTTCGGGTTCGGATTTCCCTTACTGCTGCTCGCCGGGAACTCCCACGCGGCGGAGCTGGTGGCGAAGAACATCTCCTATCTCTTCGCCATGCTCGCCAGCGGCTCGCTCATCGTAGGCCTCGGCGTCTACGACGACATCGTCGGGGCGAACGCGCCGAAGAAGTTTCTGATCCAGACCGCGGCGGCCGTGATCCTCGTCAGCTTCGGCTTCAAGTTCACGTTCATCTCGATCGCCGGCCACGTGTTCGAGCTCGGCATCGTCGGCTCGCTCGCCTCGGTGATCTGGATCGTCGGCGTGATCAACGCGGTGAACTTCATCGACGGCATCGACATGCTGGCCACAGTCGTGTCGATCACGATCGCGATCTCGTTCGCGGCCGTCGCGATCATCCGCCAGGACATCTTCTCGCTCGTGATCATGACCGCCCTAGCCGGCAGCCTTCTTGGCTTCTTCCCCTGGAACCGCTCGCCGGCGCGGATCTTCATGGGCGACAGCGGCAGCCTCTTCATCGGCCTGATCCTCGCCGCGTGCTCGCTCGCACGGCCGATCAAGTCGCCGACGGCATTCGTGATCGGCGGCCCGATGCTCGCATTGGCGTTGCCGGTGATCGACACGGTGTTCGTGATGAGCCACCGCTTCCGCACCGGCGTGACGTTCGGGGAACGCGTGCGCCAGATGTTCAACGCCGACCGGCGGCACATCCATCACATCCTCGTCGCGCGCTTCGGCAGCACGTTCAAAGCGCTCCTCTCGATCTGGGTCGTCACGCTTTTCTTCGGCGCCGCGGCGGTGATGACCACGCACGAAACATCGAAGTATTACGGCTACACGATCGGCATCATCGGCTTCATCGCGCTGATCCTGCTCCGCTACTGGCATCGCCCGACGCAGCCAATCTCCGACGCCGACGTCGCCGGATCGGACGTCGCCTGACGATGTGCGGGATCGCCGCATGCTACGCCTATCGCGACGGCGCGCCGCCCGCCGACGCTGCCGAGATGCAGCGTATGACGGACCAGATGTTCCGCCGCGGTCCCGACGCCGGCGGCACGTGGGTCGACGGCCCGGTCGCCCTCGGCTCGCGGCGCCTCGCCATCATCGACCTGTCGCCGGAAGGCACGCAGCCGATGTGGGATGTCGAGCGTGAGCTGGTGATCGCATTCAACGGCGAGATCTACAACCATCGCGAGTTGCGCGCGCGGCTCGAAGCGGGCGGCGCTCGGTTTCATTCGCACACCGATACCGAGGTGCTGCTACAGCTTTTTCGGCGGGATGGCGAACGGATGGTCGATCTGCTGCGCGGCATGTACGCGTTCGCGATCTGGGACACGCGCGCTAGGCGGATGTTCGTCGCGCGCGATCCGTACGGCATCAAGCCGCTGTACTTCGCCGACGACGGCACGACGTTCCGCGCCGCTTCGCAGGTGAAGTCGCTGCTCGCGGGCGGCGCGATCTCGCGGACGCGCGACGTCGCAGGCATGGCCGGCTTCTTCCTGACGGGCAGCGTGCCGGAGCCGTTCACCTCTTACGAGGCGATCCGCTCGGTGGAAGCCGGCACGTCGTTCTTCGTCGACGCGCGCGGACGCCACTCCGAACGGCGCCACTCCTCGATCGCCGCGACGCTGCGCGACGCGAACGAACGGCGGAGCCTCGCGCGGCTGATCACGCCGGAGCGCGCATTGCGCGAACAGGTGACGGAGTCCATCGACTATCACCTCGTGTCCGACGTTCCGGTCGGCGCGTTTCTCTCCGCCGGCATCGACTCCTCGACGCTGCTCGCACTCGCGGCGCAACGTACGTCCGAGCCGCTGCGCACGGTGACGATGGCGTTCGAGGAGTTTCGCGGGAAGCATGACGACGAAGCGCCGCTCGCGGAACGATTCGCCGCCGAACGCGGCGCGCGGCACACGACGCGGCTCGTCACGCGCGGCGAGTTTCGCGACGACCTGCCGCACATCTTCGAGGCGATGGACCAGCCGACGATCGACGGCGTCAACACGTGGTTCGTCAGCAAAGCGGCCGCCGAGCTGGGACTGAAAGTCGCGTTGTCCGGCGTCGGCGGCGACGAGTTGTTCGGCGGCTATCCGTCATTCCGTGACGTGCCGCGCATCGTGAAGCTGGCGAACCTCCCGCTCGGCACGCGCGCCGCGCGCATCGCGTCGAAGAATCCGAAGACGCGCGCGATCGCGGAATTCGGCCACACGTGGAGCGGCGCGTACTTTCTCAAACGCGGGCTCTTCCTGCCGAACGAACTGCCGGAGCTGATGGGCGCAACCGACGCCGAAGAAGGCTTGCGGCGGCTGAACCTGCTGGAGCGCCTCGAGGCGAAGCTCGATCCCGATCCCGACACGCCGTTCGGCCGCGTTGCGACGCTCGAGGCGACGCAGTACATGCGCAATCAACTCCTGCGCGACACCGACTGGGCGAGCATGGCGCATTCGCTCGAAGTGCGGACGCCGCTCGTCGACGCCATGCTGCTGCGGCAGCTCGCCCCGCTGCTCCTCGAATACGGCACGCGCTGCAAGTCCGCGTTCGCCGCCGCGCCCGCGCAGCCGTTGCCGCCGTGGCTCGCACAGCGCAAGAAGACAGGATTCTTCACGCCGCTCAAAGACTGGACGCAACTGCCGCCGGACGGCACGACGACGCGCATGCGCAGCTGGGCGCGGATGGTGTATGACGCCTCGCTCTAACTGTCGTCCTGGGCGGGCACGGCCCGCTGCGCTTGTTGGCCAAGCCTTCGCGAGGTTTCGCGTTCTCGCTGAAGGTCATCCCATGGCGGCGAGGTACGACATCGTGGGAGCGAGCTGCAGCCGGCCCGGGTGTCATCCTGAGCCCCGCAGAGGGCGAAGGATCTCCCCGCACGTGCGCTCGACGTCCGCATCAGAAGATCCCTCGCCGTCTGCGCGGCTCAGGATGACACGCTCACCGTCATGAGAATCCTTCTTCTCTGCACCGACGCATACGGCGGCCACGGCGGCATTGCATTGTTCAACCGCGAGCTGTCGAGCGCCCTCTCCGCGCATCCGCGCATCGAGGAGATCGTCGTCGTGCCACGCGTGATCCGCGCGGAGCTGCAGCCGCTGCCGCCGAAGGTGACGTTCGTCCGCAGCGCCGCCGGCGGCAACGCCGCCTACGCCAAAACCATCCTCGGCCTGATGCGCGAGAAGTTCGATCTCGTCATCTGTGGACACGTGAACCTGTTGCCGGTCGCGGGCGCGATCACGAAGGATCCGGTCCTCGTGACACACGGCTTCGAAGCGTGGAAGCCGCTCCGTTCACCGCTGCAACGCCGAGTGCTCGAACGTTGCCGCGGCGTGATCGCCGTCAGCCAACTCACACTCGACCGTTTCGCGGATTGGTCGCAGTTCGCCGGCAAGAAGCTCGTGCTGCCGAACGCGATCCGCGCCGAGCAGTACGGCATCCGTCCGAAGAACGAGGCGATGCTCGACCGCTGGTCGCTGCGCGGCAAACGCGTGCTGCTCACCGTCGGCCGCCTCGATCCTGACGAACGCTACAAAGGCTTCGACGAAGTGATCGACGTGCTCGCCGATTTGCCGGAAGACGTCGTCTATCTGATCGCGGGCAGCGGAGACGACATGTCGCGGCTCCGAGCGAAGGCGAAGGAGCGCGTCGTCTTCACCGGCTACTTCGAAGAGCACGAGAAGGCGGACATCTACAATCTCGCCGACGCTTACGTGATGCCGAGCCGCGGCGAAGGCTTCGGCTTCGTCTTCCTGGAGGCGCTCGCGTCCGGCGTCCCGGTCATCGGCAGCCGTTTCGACGGCGGCCGCGAAGCCCTCCTCGGCGGCGAGCTCGGATTGCTCGTCGATCCGTCCAGCCCCGCGGAAATCCGCTCCGCGATCCTGGAGCTCCTCGGTCGCGCGGAACGGCGCGTTCCGGAACGCCTGGAGTTCTTCTCGTATCCGAATTTCGAAAAGCGCGTGCACGCTATCATCGAGAGGGTGTCATCCTGAGTCCCGCAGAGGACGAAGGATCTCCCGGCAAGCACCTGGAGATCCCTCGGCGTCTGCGCGCCTCGGGATGACAACGTAACCATGCACCGCATCATCAAACGCCGCACCGGACTGGCCCGCCTGGAACTCGATGAGCTGTGGCGCTACCGCGAGCTGGTCGGCTTCCTCGCCTGGCGCGACGTCGTCCTGCGCTACAAGCAGACGGCCATCGGCGTGCTGTGGGCCTTCATCCGCCCGTTCGTCACGATGGTCATCTTCTCCGTGGTCTTTGGCGCGATCGCGAAGCTGCCCGCGGACGGCATCCCATACCCGATCCTCACCTTCACCGCGCTTCTGCCGTGGATGCTCTTCTCCACGGCATTCGCCGACGCAGCGAACACGATCGTCGGCAACGGGCACATGATCTCCAAGATCTACTTCCCGCGTCTCGTGTTGCCACTCGCATCACTCGCCGTCGGCATCATCGACTTCTTCGTCTCCCTCGGGTTTCTCATCGCGTTGATGGCCATCTACCGCGTCGCGCCGTCGTGGAACATTCTGTATCTGCCGTTCTTCATCCTGCTCTGCGGCGCCCTCACCGTCGGCCTCGGACTATGGTTCGCCGCGTGGTTCGTGAAGTACCGCGACATCCGCCATCTCATCCCGTTCATCGTCCAGATCGGAACGTACGCATCGCCCGT